>CAZFHF010000134.1:0-7995 GCA_964518655.1 uncultured Bacteroidales bacterium
ATATTGTGCATCCCGTGATGACCTCGCTCTTGTATGCAGGATATACTGATGTTTACAGGAGCCTTAATGGTGGTGTATCATGGACAAAAATATCGCAAAACCTTACAGGCGGGGTTGAGCTCACAGCAATGGCTGTTGCTCCCTCCAATGATAATGTTATTTATACATCAGCTGAGGAAAATATCTGGAAAACGACAGACAACGGTGATTCATGGATTGATATAACAGAAGGGCTGCCTGACCGTTACATCAATTATATAGCTGTATCCGAAACCGATCATAATAAACTGTGGATTGCCCTTTCAGGATATTCAAGCGAAAATAAAGTATATTATTCATCTGACGGGGGACAGACATGGTCAAACTACTCCTTGGGATTACCCAATGTGCCTGTAAATTGCCTTGTTTATCAGAATAACACCAATAAAGCACTTTATGCAGGAACAGACATCGGTGTTTATTACCGTGACGGAACAATGACAAACTGGATTAATTTCTCGGATGACTTACCAAATGTTATTGTTAATGAGCTGGAAATTCAATACGGCTCGGGTAAATTACGGGCAGGCACATTTGGCAGGGGCTTATGGGAAACAGATCTTTACACGCAGTCATCCGCAGTATATGCTGATTTCACTGTTGACCGCAATTTAGTATGCAGTGATGCCTCTGTAGAGTTCACTTACTGCGGATCAGCGAGTGTTGACAGCATGGTATGGAATTTTGGGAGTAATGCCTCTCCGGCAGCAGCAAAAACAGCCGGGCCTCATGATGTAAGCTATACCACTGCAGGAATGAAAACGATCGCATTAACAGTTTATAAAAGCGGGGCAGGGTATGCCGAAGTTAAAACAAACATAATTGAGGTTGCCGGTGATATTGACTTTTTTGTTACACCCGATATGGTTAGTCTGTGTGAAGGATCAGAGGCGCATCTGTTCGCTTCGGGAAACTATGATTTTGTGTGGTCCCCTGCAACAGGTCTGAATCAAACAACCGGCAGTCATGTTATTGCTGATCCGGATCAGATGACAACATATACTGTGACTGCTACAAGTGGTTCATGCAATACACAGAAGACAATAGATGTTCTGGTCGCTACAAATGATGATGTCTGTGATGCAATAACAATTTACGAGGGATTAAACGGCCCTTTCACCAATGAATGTGCAACAGCAGAGTTAAATGAAGCGGTACCGCCAATAGGATCATCAGGATGCAACTCGCAGGACGGATGGTGCGCCGGTGAGACCGACATTGATAACAGTCTGTGGTTTAAATTTGTTGCGCCCGACTATGATGTAATATCAATTGAAACGGACGGGTTTGACAACCAGATTGCCCTGTATGATGCTGAGACATGCAACCATTTGCTGAACGATGATTATGACCTTATTGCAGCTAATGACGATTTTCCGGGAAAAGCTGATTATTCGGGAAGCATACAGGAGCTGATAACCCTTGTCCCGGGCAAAACATACTGGTTGCAGGTGGATGGATCCTACGGGGGAGTATCAGGTATATTTACGATAAAGATAAATAACTACAGGTTGAGCCCGGTAAATGACAAGTATTACGACGAGAATATTACTGTTAATGTTTACCCGAATCCTAATTCAGGTGCATTTACAGTTGAATATTCGCTGAAGGAATTATCAGATATTGTTATGACTATGTATCATATTGACGGCACCCTGGTTTACGAAAAACATCTAAAACCCTCCCAGCTTGTTTCATCGCATAATATTGAAATAGATGGTTTAAGCAACGGCATTTACATATTGCGGCTGTCGCATGATGGCGGAGAAATGTTGAGAAAACTACTTGTGAAATAAAAATCAATAATAAAGGACAGCGCCCTAATAATAAATATCAAATCTCAAAACACAAATAACAAATAAATTACAAACTCCAATATTCAAATTTAAAACTGGTTTCGGACATTTTCAGGCACCAAAACCACTCTGATATATTCATCCGGATTAATATATTCCCGTGCTACTCTTTGCAGTTCATCAGATGATAAACTGTCAATTATTTTGTCATAACTAATTAACCTGGAGAAATCCGTGCCGTTAACATAGCATTCCTGAAGGTTGCTTAACCAGTAACTATTTAGCTTCAGGCTTTTCTCTATTTCACGCCTTTGAATTTCTTTGGCCTTAGAGATATCCTCGGCCTCTACTCCTGATTCCTGTATTTTTCTTATTTCTGCAAGGGTTACATTTGTCAGACTGTCTGTATATTCAGGCGAGCAGGGAAATATGATCTGCATATAGGCCCTGCTATATGGAATCTTGTTTATTCCTGCCCTGGTTTGAACATTATAAACACCGCTCATCTCCTCACGCAAGACCTCAATATATTTTCTGTCAAGTATACGACCTAAAGTCCATAATAAATACGCTTCCTGTTGGTTCCATTCAGTGTCTTTCTCAAAGTAAATGGATACAAAGCTTTTCTGGTCCACTCCTTTGCTAATAATCTTTTCAATTTTACCTTCCGGGGGACGTATATTTAAATCATTCCATGTTTCTTCCCTGTCATTGTCAGGCAGACTGGCGATATATTCCTCAATAAGTGGTTTTATTGAGTCAGTGTTGAAGGACCCGACAAAGAAGAAAATAAAGTCACTGGCATCAGCAAACCTGTCCCTGTATATTTCCATAACCCTGTCAAATTCCACTTTGTTGAAATCTTCTTCCAGTGGCAGTCTTACACCCCTTGGATGATTATCCGACTTTATTCTTACATACTGGTCAAAATAATATTGTACAGGATCTGACAGCAGGTTTTTATACAATGCTTTCTGTTTGGTTATATAGGATTGAAAGGTAGGTTCGTCCTCACGCGGATCCGTAAAATACAGATATATAAGCTGGAATAAAGCTTCCATATCGCCGGGAGAAGCACTACCGCTAAAACCTTCGGAATAATAATTTATTTCAGGGGAGATGCTTATTGCTTTTCCGGCGAGCATTTTTGTAAGGTCAGAGTTTGAAAAAGTACTGACGCCACTTTCACCAACAATACCTATAGTATTTATCGCAGACTGGTGGTCTTTGTCAGGGTATAAGGAATGGCCACCAGGACTATATGCTGACATCAGTATCTCATCATTTTTAAAATCAGTGGATTTCAATACTACTTTAGCACCGTTTGATAATTCCAGTTCTGTAACATCAATTTCTTCAATTCTTTTCTCACTGGCAATTGTTCCTTTCTGAGGAACATCCTCAATTAGCGTTGATTCCAGCCGCTTATCTTCATAAGCGGCAATATCTGATTTCTCAATATCCGAAATAAGTGCTGCCAGATCATTTTCAGAAGGGATGTCTATATTTTCTTTCTCCGGTGCAGTTACTACTATAACCCTGTTATTGTTTTTTATCCATTTGTCTGCCAGTGCGTTTACTTCTTCCAGGGTTATGCCGGGAATATGTTTCTTTGCAAAGTTGTATTCAAATTCGATTCCGGGCAACGGCTCATCTTCAAGGAATCCGCGCGTATATTCTTCAGCAAAAGTTGCTGATTCGGTCTTGTCCCTTTCGTTGTATGCTTTTTCATAAAATCTGATAATATCTTTTTTATACCTGTCCAGCTCACCCTGAGTGAATCCGTGGTTTTTAACACGCAGGTTTTCTTCAAAAAGAGCTTGCAGGCCTTTTTCTATACCATTTTCACCAACCAGGGCGTATGACTGAAATGCATTTTTTGTTCTTGCCCATGAAGCACCGTAATAGCATCCGGCATTAATAAAAGGCGGGTCAGGTTTTTCGAGTAACTCACTTAAGCGCTGGTTAAGCATACCATAGACTAACAACTCAATGAGCATATTCCTGTAGTCACTGTAAGTTACATGTATCTTAGCATCGGTTTTGTGATATATCCATACAGTTGTAACAGGCGCCTCCCTGTCTGTGTTAATTGAAATCAAGGTCCCCTCATGATCAGGTACATCATATAAAATCCTTTTCCTCGGATTATCGGGAAGTTCAAGGTTGCTGAAGTGTTCCTTTATCTTCTTTTCTGTGTCATCAACATCAATATCACCGACAACTATAAGTGCCATTAAATCGGGCCTGTACCATTCGCGGTAAAATCTCTTGATTGTCTCATAACTGGCACCTTCAATTATCTCCTTTTTACCTATTGGAAGCCGTTCAGCATACCTCGAATCTTTAAACAGCACAGGGAGGTACTTATCCAGCATCCTTTGTGAAGGACCTCTTCCCATTCTCCATTCTTCAATGACCACACCGCGTTCTTTATCAATTTCTTCATCAGCAAAAGTAACATTATGAGCCCAGTCTTCCATAACAAGATATCCGTTGTTTAAGATATTAGTAGAATCGGTAGGCAGGGTCAGCATATATACTGTTTCATCAAAAGAGGTATAGGCATTTATCTCAGGCCCGAATTTTATTCCGGCTGACTGCAGGTAATTGATAAGTTCATTTTTTTCAAAGTGTTTGGTGCCATTAAAACACATATGTTCAATAAGATGAGCCAGGCCAAGCTGGTCCTCATCTTCCAGGATGGATCCGGCATCAATAACTAATCTCATCTCAACCCGCTTTTCGGGTTTGCTGTTGTATTTTATATAATATGTAAATCCATTCTCAAGTTTTCCAATACGAATTTTTTCATCAACAGGAAGCTTTTTGTTCATTTCACTTTCCTGCGTGAAAGCAACAAAAGAAAATATGTAACTCAGATAGAGAAGGGACAGAATACGAAAAACAGACTTTTTCATTTCATGAATTATTATTAAACAAACATACTAAGATAACATTCTTTAAAAGTACTATTTTTATTCTTTTAAACATATTATAATATTTATGGTTGAATTATTCCTTATTTTTTTTATATCTTGGATTTTTTATAAGTTAAAATTAAATAGATGAAAAAGATTATATTTTTTGCTTTGATTTTTACAGTAATTACACTCACAAGTGTTAATGCGCAATATGAGAAAAAGAATATTATTAATCTTGGACTTGGGGGACTTGCGATGGGTAATATTTCGCTGAATTATGAAAGGACATTCACAGACAGCCGGGCAGCTTCGCTAAATGCGGGGGTGTTAATACCAAGAAAAATACCATCCTTTATTTTTGATATCATTTCAGAAGAGATAGAACTGCATGCTGAAAACAAGATATCGGGATTTTATATAATGCCTGAGTACAGGTTTTACCCTTCCTATAAAATTGCTCCCGAAGGTTTTTATATTGCACCGTTCTTAAAACTGAACTATTACACTCTTGAGCTAAGCGGTGTTTTTGATAATATTGATGCGGACATAGCGGGAAAATACCTGGCATTTGGCGGAGGGTTACAATTTGGTATGCATTGGATAATAAAGGAAAGGGTGTCAATTGACTTTTATATGGCCGGGCCGGGATTATTTTATGATAATTTATCAATGAGATTTGAGTCGGATGATCCCGGGGTCGATTATGACGACTTTGGAGGTGATGTTGATGTGGATATTTCAGGAGTGCCGGTGATAGGTGAGAAGACTGATATTGAAATAGGTGATGATTATGTTGATGCGAATTCAAAATTTATATTTCCAGGATTCAGGACAGGTATATCTTTAGGTATAGTATTTTAATAGTAGAACCATATTGTCCTGTAGTCTCTGATATTCTCACCACGTGCAGCAAGCTCTTCAAGGTAATCGTAAATAGGAACATCAACATAATTGTACGGAGGAACAGGAGAGATATTCTTCTCCCAGGGGTGAAATTCATATACACGTGAACCGTCAGGCAGGATCATAACTAACCTGCGGTCCTGGCCTGCACGAAGATGGTTTTTGCCAAGTTTCGGCACGTTGAATACCGGTTCGTCAGTGCGATCAAGTCCGGGAAGCAGTCGTGCTTCTTCCTTTCTTTCCTGCAAAATTCTGGCTATAGGAACCATATATTTGCTTGTTTCTTCCTTGCCTTTCATGTTAAATGTGTAGTATGGATCAACTCCTATAGATTTCAAGTCCTTCCTGAGCTTTGCTGTTTCAAAACGTCTGGAATTCTCAACTGTATAAACCTGCTGGTTATAAACGCTGATGCCTGTTTTACGCAACTTTTGAACAGCTTTCATTGATTCAGGTGTTATCTCATATGAATGCTCAAAGTGAGTTACAAGGGCGATCTCGAGTTTTGGTGGCCGGTGAAACCGGGCAATCATATTTACAAAGTCATCTGTGAACCGCATGGGTAATACAACAGGCATCCTGCTTCCGATCCTTATCCTGTAAATCTGTTCTTTGGAGGCTAAAATTTCGAGTATTCTTTGTATTTGTGAATCTTTCATTACAAGAGGATCTCCTCCTGTAATAAGAACGTCGCCAATACTTTTATGCTTGTCAAACCAGGCAAGGGCATTATTTATTTTTTCCTTTGAAGACATGGCCTTAGGCTCAAGCACTCTTTCAATTTCCCAGTTACGCTGGCAATAAACACAAATCTGGGCACATGAATTAAAGGGTTTAATAATTGCAATCGCCGGATAGCGTCGTGTGATAAGCTCTATAGGTGAAGTGTCATGTTCACCCATAAAATCGAATGATATTGAACGATTGTCCCTCTCTTCAATCATCTTCTCAACATATTCTAAAGATGGAATAACCTGGGCTCTTACAGCATGATCATAGCCGATAGAAATTCTTGTATCCATAAGGCTTAAATAATATGGAGTAATGCCAAAAGCTATTTTATTCTTAACAGCTTTATTCACTGCTTTCTTTTGTTCACTTGACAACTCAATAAGTTCCAGTAATGGCCTCGCATTCTTAATAACATTTTTAAGATGCCATTTGTAATCATTCCAGTCATTTTCCGTAGCCTTAAAATATCTTAAAATTTTTGCGCGGTTTTCAAAACGCCAGCTAACCACTTCATGCTCCAGTCCTGACGGATATTTTTTAAAGTACTTTCGAATGCTGATACCAAAATCATCCAGCATCTCCATTCTTAAAGAGGCAGCTTTTTTTCCTTTCATCTTTAAAAATTCGGGAATACCTTTCTTAACCTGAATATTTTCAAGGTATATATTTGATTTACCTGTTACCCCGCGGAAAAGGTTTATAAATTCCAGAATAAAGCCTACCGATATGTCACTTTTAAGATCACTCCTTTTGTTTTTAGCAAGCTGCCATAGACTCTTTAGTGCAGAAAACTCTGTGCGAAATTCATTTACCGGGCCTATAATACTTCTGAAAACTCGGATACACTCACGCACAGTTGATTTCTCAAGGATATGAAGATCATTGTCAACTGCAAATACCCTTCTTTCCGCCCTGTCAAGGTAGTTGTATAGCTCTTCCCGAGTTGATTCAAGGTCATCTGCTTTCTTAAGTATACTGTAAATATCCTGGTTCGAATCCCAAAGCCTTTGCAAATAAGCTTCATAATCAACTTTAAAATGAGGTTTGAATAAACTGACTTCATCAGTAAATACATCATCAAGCAATCTGGTGCTTACCCACTTTAATTTAGGGGAATAGGCAGCAGCCTTAGGACTTTTGTCTTTTCGCTTTTTTTCACCTGGTGGAGTCATAGTTATTCCAGTTAGTTTTTATTCAGAAGAGTCTTGTTTAAAATAAATACTATTTCAATTTGTAGAGTATTACACCCTTTTTTTACTAATGTTAAAAGAAATATTAATTAAAGGAAAAAATATAAGAAACCCATGCTACAATAAAGATAGTAATTATAGTATTTAAAATCAAGCTTATAACTATGATGATTGGCAACAGCTGGTATGACAGGGACTTATATACCAAAAAAATTTAAAATCGTAAGTTGCAGGTTATATTCTAACGTCTTTTTTCCCTATATTTGCAGTCACTATCTGGACCCGTAGCTTAATTGGATACCTGTCCCGCTTTATCGGGAGAGCACCTGACTACGGCAAGAGTAGTATAAAGATATTAATGGACCCGTAGCTTAATTGGATAGAGCACCTGACTACGGATCAGGAGGTTGG
>CAZFHF010000135.1:0-7991 GCA_964518655.1 uncultured Bacteroidales bacterium
TATTACCTATAAAAGCCGGAGGCAGGTCATAAACTGACAGGCACATCCTGCATCCGATATCCATACCGACACCATAAGGAATAACAGTATTTTTTGTTGCCAGCACTCCTCCAATTGGTAATCCATAACCTGTATGTGCATCAGCCATTAAAGCACCCTGCTCCGTTATGGGAAGGCGCATGGCAGTTTCCATTTGCTGAATAGCTTCATGCTCAATCTCAGATTCTCCGTAAATTATATAATCTTTAACCGTTAGTTCAAGCTTTATTTCATGTGATTTGTATACAGGCTTAATATTTTTTCCGGCAAGCAGAATTTCGGTTACTGACGAGAAGCGGGCGTCATTTTTATATTCACCAGGATTTTGTAAAATATCTTTCAGCAGTTCCAAAACATCCTGTTTACTGCTCCTCCTGAAATGCTTGTGAACAATATTAATAGTTAAGCTTATAATTTCGCCTCGCTGAAAGCCAATTCTCTCTAGTTCACGGCTTCTTAGTTTGAGTTTCTTCATTCTGGTTGCTAATATTATTAAAGCAAAATTATGAACTTTAGCAACAAATAAATACTTACTTTTATAATAAACCGTTAGTAGCGGTAATAATATCAAACAATTGAACAATGCCGGACGATCTTTATAAAACCATTCTAAGGAACGGGGAAACTGTCTATTTTCGCTTTCTAAAGCAAAAGGACAAAGAATGGATAAGATCCGGGTATAAATCGCTATCTTACAAATCGCAATATTTCAGATTTATATCTCCTCCCAGGGAAATCTCAGAAAAAGACCTGAGATATTTAACAGAGATTGATTTTAAAAAGCATGTTGCTATTGTTGCTGTTGCCGTCAGGGAATCAGGCAAGTTACCGTTAGGTGTAGCAAGATATATTAAAATAAGTGAAAGTCCGTGCTCGGCAGAGTTTGCTATCACTGTTGCTGATCCCTATCAGAATATGGGAATCGGAACAATTTTCCTTAAGCTGCTGGTCGAACATGCCAGGAATAATGGTATCTGCAATTTGATTGGTTATGTGTTGAGCGAAAATATAGCAATGATAAGAATTCTTGAACATTATAACATTGCAAGGCAAAAGGAGGAAGGTTCAATGCTCAGGATCACATTATCTATACAGGATGAGCAGTGACAAAAAAAGCACCCGTTGGGGGTGCTTAATTATGCATATCAAAATCGTCAGTTAAACTATAAACTTAAATCTGCCCCAGGTTTAAATTTCACAACTTTCTTGGCAGGAATATTAATGACAGCTCCTGTCTGTGGGTTTTTGCCCTTACGTGCAGCTCTTTGCACTACTGACCATGAACCGTATCCTACTAAACCAACTCTTTCGCCTTTTTTGAGTGCTTTACTTATTGCATTTAAGGTAGCATTTAAAGCTTTTTCGCTTGCAGCTTTACTTAGTCCGCTGCCTTTAGCAATAGCATCAATTAATTGTCCTTTATTCATAATTATTAATTTTGTTAATAATAGGCAAGATAAGTAATTAGGCGAATATTTAAAAAAAAATTTAACTCTAAATAATTAACCAAATATGAGAATTTATTAACTATTTCCGGTAATAGCTGTTAGTTAAACATGAATTTTATCATCAATTTATACCGGAATTAAAATATTATTATTCGTTTTATAAAATATTAAGCATTATGTTCCTTATTTTAGCAAAGGTATTAGAAGACAATAAATTTCATCTTTTCAATTTTATTTATTATTTTGTATGATGATAATATACCAATATACTTGCTGAAAATCAATTGTTTATTAAATATTTGCAACTTATAACTAATGGATATTTCATCCGGGAATCTCAGGATCTTTTTTGAGAAAATCAAATCGATTAATCTCTGGCAGCGTATTTTTAGCTGGAAGTCAGTCAAAGGTTTAAGTTATGATGCATATAATGAATTCAACTATATTAGTCAGCGGCTTAAAGAATCAGGTGATGAACTTGCGGATAAAAGAGACAGGATTAATGAACTTGAGATCCGGATTTCAGAAATAAAAAACAATAACCAGAAACTTGAAACCAGGATATCAGCCCTTGAAAATGAGAAATCCATACTGGAGAAGAAGAATGCAAAGCATGAACAGTCGGAAGAAACAAGGGTGGCGGATTATCAAAAAAGTATCACTGAGATAAATTCCGTTAAAAAGGGGCTTGAGGAGGACAGGCAGAAACTGCATAATGACAGGTTAAAGGAGAAAGAGGAGGAATTTGAACAAATGAGGCAAACCTGGAAAAATCACCAGGATAATGTAGAATCAGTAATAAAAAATATCTGCCATAATTACTTGATTGATTATGTTGATAAGGTCCCCTTTAGGGGTAATCCTGACAATACAATAAAGATTGCCGAAGAATTTATAATCTTTGATGCAAAAAGTCCGGCTGGTGATGATTTAAAAAATTTTCCAAAATATTTAAAGATCCAGACAGAGTCGGTTAAGAAATATGTAAAGCAGGACAATATCAAAAAGGATATTTTCCTTGTTATACCTTCCAATACACTTGAAGTAGTCAAACAATACACATATAATCTTGGTGATTACAATGTATTTATTGTTACCATTGACTCACTGGAGCCTATAATACTCTCATTAAAGAAGATTGAAGATTATGAATTTGCGGAACAGCTTACGCCGGAAGAGAGGGAGAATATTTGCAGGATCATTGGCAAGTTTGCCCATACGGCAAAAAGAAAGATACTTATAGATTATTTTTTCTCATATCAGTTTCTTGAGATATTAACAAAATACAAAACAAATTTACCCCGGGATATAATAAAAATGGTTGATGAGTTTGAGAAGGCTGAGAAATTAAATCCACCTCAGGAGAAAAGGGCAAAGCAAATTTTAACTGAAGACCTGATAAAAGAGAGTGAGAGGCTTTATCTTGAGGCCCGGCCCAAACTCATTGAAAAAAAAGATAAGGAATAAGAAATCAGTATGTCTTTATATTTTCATCTGGCAACCAGAGTTTAACCTGGAAAGTTATTTCTGACGGATTAATTATTCCTGTAATTTACACGTAGATTTTTCAAAGCCTTTGCCAGTCCGTCTTTCCTTCTTCTTGATAATTTTATCTGTGTTCCGCAATCCATTATTATCTTGCTTTCATGGTTGAACACAACTTTATTTATTCTAAGCAGGTTGATAATATGTGAGCGGCTGCATCGGAAGAAATACATCAGTGGAAGGCTGGCTTCCAGTTCTACAAGGGTCATATTCAGTGTATATGTTCTCTTATCCATAAGCATCACTTCTGATATTCCGTGGAATGCACAGAAATATGAAATGTTCTCAACAGTTTCGTTTCTTAATATGCCGGAACCTTCCAGCAGAATTTTACTGGCAGTGTTAACCTGGTTACAAGTAAACATATGTCTGGGGTTTTAAGTATTAGTTATAAACTTTAAGATATTGCATATAATATTCGTTACAGAGAACATCAATTTCATCTAACAGTCTAAGCCCTTCATTAATGACTGCTTCGGGAGTGACGCTGGTTTTTCTGCTTATGACGCGCCTTGCAATACTTGTTAATGAGCAGATCTCCAGGTCAAGCTGGAATAACCTCTCCTGATAGCGTGCCAGTTTGATAATATCGAATTCAGGTTTCATGTAACGGATTCTCAATTCAGCATATGCAATATATGGAGAGGCGATCACCTAAATCAAGTAAAAGTTACAAATTAAAAAGAGAGAGTTATGAAATATTGGGAGGAGGTTACTAAATAATAAAACAGTATAGCAATTAAACGGCTTGAAAATTGGTACTTGCTTTTTGTAAATTATTTGGTATTTATGTTTTGAGATTTGTTATTTATGATTATGCAACCGGCAACCGGCAACCAGCAACCGGCAACCCAGCAACCAGCTGATGTTTCAATCAGTAAACTCTATGACCGTTCCATGAACTATTATTGTTTTCTCAACAAGAATAACAAAAAGAGCATGATGCTCCTCAAGGGTAACATTTATTATAGCCCTGGAAGTACCGTCAAGTTCGGCATTTTTTATCATTTGCTGTTTTGCCCTGGCAACAAGGTCTGTTGTTAATCCACCGAATCCAAATACATATGTATCCTTTGCCTCCCCACTCACAGTTCCTACAACTTTAAAATTATTCTCCTGAAGAATTACATTGGTATTAGCTCCATTAACACTGAACTGGTTCATTAAACCTGAATTAAGTCCGCATCCGGATAATAAGTAAATTGATATAAAGCTTATTGCTAACAATATCTTTCGGTTGATAAATGATTTCGTTTTCATAGTTAGGGGATTTAAAAATGTTAATATTTGAAAATAGTAATTATGCAAATTTAATGCCATAACAGAATGATACTTAACCAGGCGCATTCAGAATATCAAGATCAATAAGTAATATTTAGCGATACAACAATTCAGCAATTTAATCCTGATAGTAACTTTCAGGAGGCCCCAGGTAACTTGGCTTCACCTCGCCTGTTTCAACGACCAGCTTTTGCAGAACGATACCGGGATCAACCATCCAGAATTTCAATATATGTTCACCCGGCTTTTGAAGCACATGTTCTGAAACAGTAATTTTAATATTATTGGCTACTGCCTCATTCCAGCTCCTCGGGTATTTCCAGTCAGGGATAGTATCCCCTTCATGGATATTAACAATCTGCGGTGTCTCATCATCAAATGACACACCGTATCTTAATCCCCTGGTTGATTGAAAATTAAGTGTAGGAGACAGGTATGCACTAATCTTGACTTTGCCGCTGTCAAATACATTAATTTTATATTCCAGGTGCGGACTGTTTCCTCCGGGTGACTGTTCAGGCGATGTTACAGGAAAAGGTGTAATTGCAGAGAGGGTTTTCCCCAGGTCAGGGATAATCTGCCACTTAACAGCAGGTGCGTCCACTGCCAGTGTATAATGTTCAGCTTCGACAGATATGTATCCGTTGCTTTCAACAAATCCCTTAACCTGCTCGGGTTTTGGCGAATCAGGGTTATTTATCAGCGCACAGACGACAACCTCCATACCACCAGGACCTGTTATCGTAATCGGGATGCTGTGTTTTCCTGCCGGGGCCTCCTGCCAGTTAACTTCAACCTCAAGCCGCTGTTCTATGTCAACCTGTCCGCTTGAAGGCCTGACAATTATCCAGGGCTCATCAGGTTCAACGGTATATTGGAATGGTTTATCACCCTGGTTGAATACTTCAATATAAAAGTTCTGCTGCTGATAAGGATCAAATACCGGCAATACTGCAGCATCTTTTTCCTTTGGCCACCATTTGTCAGAACCCTCAATGGCAACACCCATATCTGCACCCGACGATACTTTAATAGTCTTAACATCAGGCACAACATCTTTATCCGGTTGCTGCCAGTAAGTATAACTTATATGTGTCTGATCCATCATATGGCTCCACTTGCCGTCAGCAATAATTTCATTGTAATGACGTGATATTTCGGCATCCCTGTCAAACAATATTTTCACTTTTTCTGCCAGTTCATTTGTTGCGGCCCTCTTCTGTTGTGCATACATATGGTTTTTGGCTACAGTATAATGCAGTTCATAAAGGTTAGCACAAGCCTTTACAGGATGCAGCACCAGCTGGAAATAAGCATCCTGGTATTCCGGGGGCAGATCCTTGCCGATCTTTTCTGCCTTATCCGCCAGTTTGTTGTAATCAGCAACCACAGTCTCAGCTTCCCGGTAGTCAGTCAGACTATATGGAAAAATGTTCAGCAGCTCAGGTTTTCTTCTTCCGTTGTATTTTCCGTATTTTGATATTATTTCGGCTATTTCTGTGGCATGTTCCTCACCGAACTGCTGTACGGCCCATAATTCTGTATATTCTGAAAGGCTTTCTGCAGGCCATTTGTCGGGATCCCACGCATAATCAAGGAAGAAAGAAATAGGAAATTCCATAGGTTTGATATCGCCAACATTGACAATCCACAGCTCCCTGGCATTGTATTGATAAGCAAGATGCATCTGCTCCCACACCCGTGGAATAGGATTTGTATTCACCCATTTATAGTTCCTGGGGCCGCCAACATAATCATAGTGATAGTAAATGCCATAACCTCCGGTCCGCTGGTTATCCCCCAGCTTTGGAAGTATCCTTATGTTTCCCCAGTTATCGTCACATAAAAGCAGCATAACATCTTCAGGTACGCGCATACCCTTATCATAGTAATCCTGTACTTCTTTATATAAAGCCCAGTCCTGTGGAGTTTCAGAGGGATCCTTTCCTGTTACCTCAGCAATTATCTCCCGCTGGTCAGCAACGATTTTTTCAAGCAAGGCTATGTTGCTTTCTGCTGACATTGCCTCATCACCGTCACCTCTCATGCCCACAGTAACAAGACTTTCATAGGAACCCATCCTGCTTATGCCTTCTTTCCAGAAATCCCTAAGCACATCCTCATTCTTTTCATAGTTCCACGGACCTTTACCATACCTCCTCCATTCATCATGTGCACGCATGCAGGGTTCGTGGTGTGAGGTGCCGATAACAACCCCGTACTCATCTGCGAGCTGCGGATTCAAAGGATCATCATCATAGAATGCCCTGCCCCACATTGCAGGCCACAGATAGTTGCCCTTTAAACGTAAAATAAGCTCAAACACATTTTTATAGAATTTATGATTGAAGCCTCCGAACTTTTCAAATACCCAGCCTGATAATGCAGGAGCCTCATCATTTATAAATATGCCCCTGTACTTCACAGCAGGCTCCCCCTGAGTATGTATGCCGGGCAAAACGTAAAGGTTCTGCTGCTGTTTAACAGGAACATCAGCCCACCAGTACCATGGAGAAACACCAATTTTTTCCGACAGATCATAAATGCCGAATATGGTCCCCCTTTTATCACTGCCGGCAATTACCAGAGCTTGCTTCACCCCAGGCATTGGTTTTTCTACTATCTGAAGAATGAAAACCTCCCACTTTCCCTTTATAACATCAACTTTAAGTTTATTATCTTTTACCAGCCTGTCAATTACAGGGCTCTTGCCCAGCGTCCCCGCAATAACAATGTTATCTGATGAAGGAACAGTATCAGTATAAAAACCCGGCTTTGCATTTGTTACACGCTCAATATCAGCCCGGAGATCCTTAAATGCACGTATTACACCCGGAAAATCTTCGGAGTTGATAAATAACGGAGCGGATTGTCCTGAAACAGACAGGGCAAAGCTGATATGTATGATTTGCCCTCAAAGGCAAATACGTTAACTGATCCTGCAAGCAGGATAAGTACAAAAAGTATGATGAAGATTCTAATCTGGTTTATGCTTTTAGTGCTGCTTTCTGATTTATCAAATAATACTCTCATTTGCTTAGGTTTTTTAAGTTACTACAGGTAAAAAATTAATATTGCTGAAGTTGTTTATGTATAATATTATACATATCAAAGCTATTCTGCCTATTATAATATTATCCATAATTATTAATGAGTTAAGATAAATATTTATTTCCACTTTTATTGGAAAAAATTAATTTCTAAAGTATTTTTTCTTATTTTCACAGTCTGCGATTATTTTTAAACTCATGGTTAAATTTTAATTAAATACTGGATATGAAACCTGAAACGCAAAAACTATCATTAAAGGAAAAAGTTGGTTACAGTTTAGGCGATAGTTCTGCAAATTTTGTTTTCCAATTATTGATTATATTTCAGTTGGCTTTCTATACTGACACTTTTGGAATAAAAGCCGGTGTTGCAGGAACAATTTTACTTATTGCAAGAGGATTTGATGCCTTTGTTGATCCGGTAGTAGGTATACTAGCAGACAGGACAAATACCAGGTGGGGAAAATATCGCCCATGGGTATTGTGGACAGCAATACCATTTGGACTTTTTTTCTTTCTAGCATTTACAACACCTGATCTGGGTGAAAGAGGAAAAATTATTTATGACATCGATCCCAAAAAATTAGTTCAAAAACTAATTCAACAAATTAAAAAAGAAAAAGGTCGA
>CAZFHF010000136.1:0-7985 GCA_964518655.1 uncultured Bacteroidales bacterium
ACTCCTTGCAGGTTTACTGCGATTTTTCAGGCTATACTGATATAGCAATCGGCATTGCACTGCTGATGGGTTTTTACCTGCCCAAGAATTTCAATTCGCCCTATAAGGCCAGGAGCTGCGGCGAGTTCTGGAAGCGCTGGCATATATCGCTGTCCTCATGGCTTAAGGATTATTTATATATACCTATGGGGGGAAACAGGGGGGGCTCGGTTTTCACATATCTCAGTCTGACTATAATTCTGATATTTATTATTCTTATTGCGGGCAAGCTGTGGCTGGCGCCTCTGTTTACGGTAATAATTGCCTTGGTATGGCTTTTAACGAGGATCTTCCCCGGTATAAGGCTTACGGTAAGCACAAACATAAATCTTATGATGACCATGCTCCTTGGCGGGCTGTGGCACGGCTCAAGCTGGATGTTCGTGCTCTGGGGCGGATTGAACGGAATAGGGATAGTGGTATATAAGTTCTGGAAAAAGATAAGCCCCTATGAAAACAGCACCCACTGGCTTGCAACCTTCTGGAAGATCTTTCTGACTTTTAATTTCATCACCTTCACACGTATATGGTTCAGGGGCGAGTCGATGCAGGGTACATATGACCTGCTTGGGCAGATCTCAGGAAGCTTCGGATGGCAGCTGCTCGGACAGATGTTTATTACCTACTGGAAGGTTTTTGTGGTGATGCTTATCGGCTACGTTATTCACTGGCTGCCGGATGCATTTAAGGTAAGGTACCGCGACTGGTTCATCAGCACTCCTATATACATAAAGATCATAATCTCGGCCCTTGTGGTATTTATAATTTACCAGTCGCTTTCCGCCGAACTTCAGCCGTTTATATATTTCCAGTTTTAGTTTACCTTACACAATCTTAGGTTTGATTCTTTAAACCGGTAAGAAACAAATGACAAATAACAAACAATAAATTTACGGTTAATCTGTATTCCCGTTTCTTAATCCGTAAACAGTTCTGAAATGATAACCGTAAACAGCAAAGGTTATAGCATCTATAAATAATGCGGGGCGTTTTATCAGTGTCCATATAAGAAATTTCCAGTATTCCCTGCGTCCTTTATTAATAATGCCTATAATAATTATTGACTTAATAAAGGCCATCAGATAGGAAAATTCTACCCTGTTTTGCCTTGCATGTCGTTTTTTGTAATTGAGTAAAAGTTCACGTATCCTTTTATAATAAGGTTTTACCGTATAGATTTTCCTGATTATTGTATTATAGCCCTCTAAGAGTAGATTATTGTTCATTTTGGGTGTAAAATTCATAGTCCAGTCGGTATTGTTACCGGTTGGTTCAATTGTTAACCTGTTTTCTTTTTCAAGGCGCTGGTATAACCGGGTGTTTTTTGGTGCATTCAGCAATCCCACCATCGCAGATACTATTCCGCTCTTCTGGATGAAATCGATCTGACGCTGGAATATGGTCGGAGAATCGCTGTCAAAGCCGACAATAAATCCGCCTGAGACCTGCATCCCGGCTTTCTGTAATTTTTTTACGCTGTGGAGCATGTCCCTGTTTTTATTCTGCACCTTGTTACAGCTCTGAAGAGATATTTCATCAGGAGTTTCGATTCCGATAAAAGTTGAGCTGAATCCCGATTGTACCATAAGATTCAACAGTTCTTCATCATCAGCAATATTTATGGAGGTCTGGGTGTTGAATGTGAACGGATTCTTATGCTTTTGCATCCATTCTTTCATGGCAGGGAGCAGTCTGTTTTTTACTGCTTTTTTATTACCTATAAAATTATCATCAACAATAGCCACCGGCCCGCGCCAGTTAAGCTTATAAAGTATATCAAGCTCTTCCAGGATCTGACTTGTATTTTTCATCCTGACCTTATGGCCGAGAAGTGTCGTAATCTCACAAAACTCACATGCAAAGGGGCACCCGCGGGTGACCTGAATATTCATGAAAGCATAATCCTTCATTGACAGCAGATGGTAGTGTGGTACAGGTGTTTGTGTTAAATCGGCAAATTCATTGGTTTTGTATATTCGTTCCGGGGAATGTCCGTTATCAAGATCTTTCAGAAACAACGGCAAGGTGATTTCCGCTTCATTCAGGATAAAATGATCAATCTGCGGATAATTGTTGTATTCCTGCGTAAAAAGAGGGCCGCCTGCAACAATTTTCACATTATTCTTCACACACTCTTCAATAACATTGTCTACCGATTCCTTTTGTACATACATTGCACTGATAAAAACATAGTCAGCCCACAGGATATCGCTTGTTTTCAGGGAAGTGACATTCATGTCCACAAGTTTTTTCTGCCATGTCTCAGGAAGCATTGCCGAAACTGTCAGTAAACCTAATGGAGGAACAGCAGCTTTTTTGGAAATAAAGCGTAATGCATGTTTGAAACTCCAGTATGTATCGGGGTATTTTGGATATACCATTAATATATTCATAGTACTTTATAAAATAATTTTAACAAAAATATTTCACTCTTATGTTTAAAAAAAAAAAAAGGGATTAATGAATAATAAATAGTGGCAAAACAGGTAATTACGTGGTAAGTGTCAAAACGCAGTGGCGGGTGTCATTCACCCCTTGCAGGTCAAAGGATTTCTTTCAGTTTTAACAGATACTGGCGTGAAACAGGGATATGTTCATCATATCCCTTTATTATTAACCAGTGACTGCTGTAGTTCCGGGTGAGCTTTTCAATATAATGTTTATTCACGATACATATTCTATGACAGCGGATAAAATTGGAATATGGCTTTATTTGCTGCTCGATATTTTTCAGGGTATTCCTCAGGAGCTTCTTCATGAAATTTTCACCTTCCTTATATACGATCTCCACATAGTTATCGGCAGATTTAATAAAAGCAACATCTGCAATAAGCAGGTCCAGCTTTTCGTTGCTGTTCTCTGAACTAAATCCGACTGAAATATTCAGGTAATCTTCTTCGTATTTTTCCACCTGCAATTGTATTAATTTTTTTTCCAGGATAAGTGAGTCGTTTTGCTGCTGTAATTCCTTGACAACATCATATAGTTTTAAAATAATTGGCGGGGCCATGCAAATTATAACTACTTTGAACATAATATAAAATGTGATGTCCACTGATCCTACATAAAACAGGTAGAAGGCAAATGAAGCTGAACTTAAAACCAATATAATGAAACCGCCCATATAAGAGGGAAATAAAGACTCATAATTACTATTGCTGAAATTTTCAACAAGCCAGGGGAAAGTAATCCGTATTAAAACCATAAATAAAAATATAATTCCTGCTAATCCGGCTTCAAACAACAACATGTTATCAATGTCAAACCTGCTGATTGGAAAAGGCTGAAAGAAAAGGACAAATAAAAATACACCAAAGCTGATGCTCAGAAAAAGCCCCAGTTCGTCTTTCAATAAGTTTAATAATTGTATTAGTTTTTTATTCATTAATTAAAGTAGATCCGGTTTTTCAATAGAAATTTGATATTAATATATCCAAAGTTATAAGATTTTTTATTTTGATTTATATTTTCATTGCTGATTTTGAATTATTGTTTTATCAGACAGCCAGCTTATAACCTCTTATTATCAAACCACTTAAAAAGAGTAAATATACGATAAAGCGGTGAAAAACCATATCAGATCCATTACTTTACACTGGGTAATACAAGCATTTATCCGGGGGTAAATATATCTCAGGTCAGAATAATCGTTATAAGCAAAGAATTAATCATGGGATAATATAGCATACATTAAATAATTCTCAAATCAGAAAGGATAGAATCCGGTTCCCGGGATTTAATCCGGTTTAATTAATTTTACATTAGTTGCAGCAAGCCCCTTTTGTCCGGACATTGTTTCGAAGCTTACAGTATTGCCCTCTTTTATTTCTTCAAGCAAATTGTTCACATGGACAAAAACACTTTCCTGCGTTTCAGAATCCTTTATAAATCCAAAACCTTTTGATTCATTGAAGAAAGTCAGTATTCCGGTTCTTACACTATTTGATTGTTCAGAGGAGTCACGTTTAGCCGGGCTTATTTCAATATCTTCTATTTTAACATCTTTCTTTTTATCGGGATCAGGAGGGGATGAAGTTATATTTCCATTCTCATCGACATAGGCAATCATATCGTTCAGGCCGCTTCTTTTCTCATTTTCTTTCCTGGCAAGCCTCTTCTTCTCTTTTTCTTTTCTTTTTTTCTCTTTTTTGTTTCTAACTTCCTTTTTAGTGAATCTTTCACGTGATCTTCCCATACTTAATTATTAATCTGTTAATTATTTTAAAAGTTTTTATTTATACTATCTGTTTATTAATACTCTAATAAGGCATACTTTCCCTTCAGTAAATTTTTCAGCTTGATTATTCCCTTGTTTCTGATTTGCCTGACACGCTCGGATGTCATGCCAATTTTTGCGGCGATATCGCGCAGGGAATATACTGGTGTACTGCATAACCCAAATGACATCATTATTACCATTGCCTCCCTTTTGGTAAGTTTATTTAAAGCACGCCTGACGTTTGTTTCAACAGATTCTTTCATCATATTATTATCAGGCGAGGGAATATTCCCGGTCTGTACAAAATCATACAAGTTAAATTCTGTATCTCCATTCTGGGAAATAGGCATATCAAAAGAAACCTGGCGTTTCTTTATATAGTTTGCCATTTTTACTTCATCATTTGTGTAATCGAGGTATCCGGCAATTTCAACATCAGTAGGTTCGCGCTCAAATTCCTGTTCAAGATAGGGGATAGCCTTTTTAATTTTATTAATCGATGAAACCCTGTTTAACGGTAAACGCACAACCCTGGTTTGATCTGAAATAGCCTGGATAATTGACTGGCGTATCCACCAGATTGCATATGAAATAAACTTGAAACCCCGTGTTTCATCAAATTTTTTCGCAGCTATTATTAGTCCGATGTTACCTTCATTAATTAAATCTGAGAAGGATAAACCCTGGTTTTGAAACTGCTTGGCTACTGATATTACAAAACGGAGGTTGGCAACAACAAGCTTCTTAAGTGCAGCGGCATCGCCATTTTTAATGCGCACAGATAACTCAACTTCCTCTTCGGGAGTAATCATCGCATACTTGCTTATCTCCTGAAAATAACGATTTATTGATTCTTCGGTTCGCTGTGTTATCTGGTTTTTAATTCTTAGTTGGCGCACTGCAAGGTTATTTATTTTGCTGCTTTCACGTTTATAGCAACCAGGCCCTTTTCGCCCTGCCTGGTTTCAAAGACAACTTCCTGGTCGGCTTTAAGTCCGCTAAAACCATCAGTTAAACCTGATCTGTGAACAAAGATATCGTCTTTATTTTCCGATTCAATGAAGCCAAAACCTCTGACTTCACTGTACCATTTGACTTTTCCCTTTATCATAATATATTATTTCTATCTTCTGTTAAAGTTATTTCTCTTAGGTTTTGCCTCATTTACTACCATAACTCTGTTTTCCAATGTGGCACCGTTAAGTTCTTTAATAGCTTTGTTTGCTTCATCCTGGTGTTCCATTGTGACAAAACCAAAGCCTTTGCTTTTGCCACTGAATTTATCGGTAATAATTTTAGAAGAACTTACAGTTCCATACTCTTCAAATATTCCCTCCAGGTCATTTTCATCTACCTTGAAATCAAGGTTTCCTACATAAATGTTCATTTTTTAATTAATTTAATTTGTTAATATTTTAGCAACAGAATAAACTTAGCTTTCATAAACCTGTTTCTAAAATGTTTTAAAAATAGGATTTAAAAAAGAGAGCAACGATAAACTAATAGTGAGAAGGAATTAGTAAATAAATGCGCAAATTCTCAAATCTGAAATTTCGGCTAAGTTACTCTTTTTTTCCCAGTGTATTGCAAATTGCTGTTTTTTTTTGGGTTTGGATATAAATTAATAAGAATAGAGCCCGCTTGTTACTGTCTCACATGAAATTGTTTTAATCATGCTTGTTTTTGTATTTATGATTAAAAAAATTCATGTTCGTTTCATGAGATAAAATAATACGTGATTTGGGAAGGCTTTCCGGATATTTTTCCTGGAGAAATTTTATCAGGTTTTCTCTTATATACACTCTCAGATTCCATGCTGTCGATGAATCCACTGCACTGACCAAAGCCCTTATTTCAACAGTTTTTTCAGTAGCATTAGTTACCTGTAAAACATTTACTTTACCATCCCAGTATTGACAATTTTGCAGCAATCTTGTCAGCTCTTTCCTTATTTCATCAAAAGGAACAGTATAATCGGTATAAATAAAAACTGTTCCCAAAATTTCAGCACTTGTTCTTGTCCAGTTCTGAAAAGGCTTTTCAATAAAATATGTTGTTGGCAGGATTATCCTTCGCTGGTCCCATATTCTTACAACAACATAAGTCAGATTTATTTCTTCAATTCGTCCCCATTCATTTTCAACAATAACAACATCATCAAGTCGTATTGGTTGCGTGATGGCAAGTTGAACTCCAGCCAGAATGCCCCCGATTATTTTTTGTGCTGCAAATCCAAGAATAATTCCTGTTACACCTGCAGAAGCAATAATACTGATACCTATTTTTCGAATTTCACTGAAAGTCATTAACGCCAGTGAAACTGCTATAACCAGGATTAAAAAAATGATAATACGTTCAATAATCCTAAAATGTGTATATACTTTTCTGGCTTTAAGATTATCTTTCTGATCGATATCATATTGTTTAAGAACCAAATATTTAATCAGTTTTACCAGTCTGATAGAGATCCATGCAAACACAACAATAATAAGAATAGTAAGCACTTTGTTAGCTGCATTTGTGATAATTTCCGGTACCCTGGTAAATGAAAGAGGCAGCCATAATGTGAGGATAATTATTAAAAGAATTACTGGTATTCTGAGATTCTTCCTAAGGTTTATTAAGAATTCATTCTCAGTTTTCTTTTCAAGATTTTTTATTATCCGGTTTGTAATAAGATATACTATAAGTAATAACACAAAAGTTATGCATACTCCTGCCGTATAAAAAATTATATTGTTCAGAACCGGGTTATCAGTAAACTGAAAACTACTGCTATTTGATAAAACTGACATATTGTTATATTACTATGGTTAGAAAAATATTAGTTATTATTTAGTATAAATAATGAAATATAATGACCAGGCTGGATATAAATAAAATTAAAATTACTATTTTTTGCCGGCTATTAAAAGTTTTATGAGATCAGTCTTTCCAGGACCTATGGCAAGTGTTTGTCTGATAAGTGTTTGTACACACGTGATTATCTCATATAAATGACGAATTTTATAACGCTTATGTCCTGCCCTGCTTTAATTTTGCACAGGTAAATCCCCGGCTTTATTCCTTCGGCGTTCCATTCGAACTCTTGCCTGCCGGCGTTCTGCCGTTCTTTGATAAGTGTGGCAATTCTCCGGCCGGTGAGATCATATACACTCAGCTCAACATCAGCGGCAACCTGCAGCTGGTAACTGATAACCGTTGATGAACTGAAAGGATTCGGGTAATTCTGGTAAAGAGCTAAGCGCTCAGGCAGGTATTCTTCGTCTTCTATACCGGTTATTATGTTGCTTTGCTTCGGGGTAGGAACTGTGAATTCAAACCAGTTATCAGAACCGTCAGGATACCTGCCGTAAGATATATCACTTGTCTGCCAGACGTATCTGAGAGAATCAATATACACTGTTTCATTTTCCGTCATTTGTGCCAGTCCAACCTCTTCACCAAAAATATCAAGCCTGTAGTTAAGATGCAGGATACCCTGTTCAGGCTGTCTGTCAGCCCAGAATATAATAAATCCTTTGGCAGGAATAGTTGTAAGCTCCGGAGCATGCATAGGAACCTGGTGTTTGCAGGGATCATCAAGATTATCGGTAATATACATTCCGCCAAGGTTCACAGGCTGATCCGTACTGTTATAAAATTCAATCCAGTCATGATAATCACCGAATTCATCAGCAATAGTAATGCTGTTGCCGGCCATAAATTCATTGATATATATTCCTGT
>CAZFHF010000137.1:0-6297 GCA_964518655.1 uncultured Bacteroidales bacterium
TTCATCAATGATAACAATAGATGCCTTTCTGGATGATGAGTTTCTTAATACTTACTGGACTGATGGTTTGATAATATCTACCCCTACAGGTTCAACAGCATATTCATTGAGTGTAGGAGGGCCTATAGTAATACCGGGCTCCAACAACTTTATACTTGCATCAATAGCATCTCATAATCTTACTGTAAGGCCAATTGTTATCCCTGATAATAAGATTATTAAACTTAAAGTGCATAACAGAAACGAAAAGTTCTTTATCACTGCTGACAATCGAACAAGCTTAATTGACAGTTCAGTAAAATTAACATTATATAAGGCTGACTTTAAGTTAAAAATGCTTAAACTGCCAAATAATAGTTTTTATGCAACATTAAGAAATAAACTTATGTGGGGAGCGGATAAGAGAAATTAAAAAAGTGCTCTTTTTTGTGTTAAAAATAAAATTTTTTAAATTTATTAATTATATTATTGCTTAATTGCAGACATTTGTAGTATAGCTTTTAGATATTGCAATGAAAAGGACATTATTTGTAATAGTAATTATTTTATACATTTCTTCATCATGTTTCTCACAAAGATGGAAGTTGCGGAGGTATGAGGGAGTTTTAGGAATAGGCACAACTAATATCTTTTCAGATTTGGGAGGTACTGTGGATGCAAGCATGTTTTTTATCCAGGATATAAAATTCAGAGATACAAGACCTTCAGTATATTCTGCTTTAAGATATAAAATTAACCAGACTTTCTCAACCAAACTTGCATTTATCTATGGCTTCGGGAAAACAGAGGACTTTGAAGGATCCAGGAATGAAGGGCGCGGTTTTGTATCAACAACCCATCTTATTGAAACATCAGCACATTTTGAGTATTACTTTATTAAGGAGGAAAAAAGGTATAGAACAGCTGCAATGTTCAATCGCCGCGGGATGCTTAATAACTATTCCACAATAAATGCATATCTTTTCGGAGGCCTTGGACTTACAAAATATTGGCCAACACTGGAAATTGAACCCAGACCCTCGGATACTTATGATCTGCAGAGTAAATTTATTGTATCATTCCCGGCTGGTATTGGATTGAAGTATATCCTCAGTGATAAATGGATAATAGGATACGAAATTGGAGGCAGATTAACATTCTGCGATTATCTTGACGGATTTAAACCTTCCGCATCCAAACATAATGATGTATACTGGATGTCAACCTTCAACCTTAATTACCGGATTAAAACCTCCAGGCGGGGACTTCCTTTATTTCTTGACAGACAATCGCTGGGAAGAACAAGATGGTAAAATTTTGGGAAGCACGTAAAATGATCTTAACTTTTTTTATGATTTTTTACGAAAAATTCTGATATTGCGCGCTAAAATCATTTTATTTTCGTTATTTTAAATTACTCATTATCAAAATTCTGATATTAACTCTGTTAATGAAAAGGGCGCTCATTATATATATTATTCTGGTTTTATTTGCAAAAGTTGAAGCTCAGAGAAATGCCAACTTGGGTGTTTTTGCCGGTACTTCATACTATATGGGAGATATAAACCAGCAAAAGCTTTTTTATTCTCCCGGCATAGCACTAGGAGGGATTTACAGGTATAACATTAACAAAAGATATGCATTGCGCGTTAGCGGGTATTTTACTTATTTATCAGGTGATCCTGATGATTTTTCTGATAATATTTATGATATTACACGGGCTTCTGACTTTAACAGGCCTCTGTTTGACTGGACGTTTCAATTAGAGTTTAATTTTCTTCCGTATTTGCCTACTGTGAAAAAGATGGATTATACAACATATATCAGCGGGGGCATAGGATGTTTTACTATTGCAAATAATCCTGTGACAATACCCTTTGGCATAGGCGCTAAATTGAATGTTACAAATAAACTGTGTGCCGGTGCTGAATGGAGCTTTCGTAAAACGTTTAATGACCAGATTGACTATACAGGAAATCCGACAGGTATAAATTCATTTATACATAACAACGACTGGTATTCTTTCATGGGCATTTTCATTACCTATAAGTTTTTTAATCTTATGACGGATTGCCCGGCTTATTCTGACTAAGTTTGATGATTAGATGAGTAAAAAAGAACAAATAAACCTTGATAAATTACCGCAACATATAGCAATTATAATGGATGGTAATGGAAGATGGGCACAGCAAAGAGGTAACAAAAGGGTTTTTGGGCATCAGAATGGTGTGGCGGCAGTCAGAGATACTGTGGAAGGAGCAGCTGAGCTGGGGATAAAATACCTTACACTATATGCTTTTTCAACTGAAAACTGGAACCGGCCGCGTACTGAAATAGATGCCCTGATGTCATTGCTGGTATCTACAATTAACAAAGAAACCAAAACTTTGCAGGATAATAATGTACGCCTTCTGGCGATTGGAGATATAGAAAGCCTTCCTAACAGAGTAGGGAGATATTTGAAAAAAGCTATTGATGAAACAAAGAATAACACGGGACTGTCGCTGGTATTAGCCCTAAGCTACAGCTCCAGGTGGGAAATAACAAATGCAGTAAGGCAAATAGCAGTGAAAGTGGAAAAAGGAGAGATTAATAGTGAGAATATTAATAGCACCCTGTTTGAGAAATTTCTGAATACTGCAGAATTTCCGGAACCGGAATTACTTATAAGAACAAGCGGAGAATACAGGATTAGTAATTTTCTGTTATGGCAGATAGCATATTCCGAATTATACTTTTCTGAAACACTTTGGCCCGATTTTAGAAGGGAACATCTGTATGAGGCTATACTGAATTATCAGAACAGGGAAAGGAGATTTGGTAAAATAAGTGCACAAATTTAAAAGTATAATAATGCGAATATTTGAAAAAGGGATGAAAGGAATTTTTTGTATTGTTAGTCTGATATTTATTAGCTATAATATTTGCAGTCAGGATAAAGACTATTCCAGTATCACTACGGTAGATTATTCCAAAGTTAAAGAATATGAGATAGCAGGAATTGAAATTACCGGTGTTAAATACCTTCAACAACAAGTATTAGTAAATATTTCCGGATTAAAAGTCGGTCAGAAAATCAGTATTCCCGGAGAGGAAATATCTACAGCTATAGAAAAATTCTGGAAACATGGACTGTTCTCTGATGTGAAGATCCTGGTTAACAAAATAGAAGACGGGAAGGTATATCTGGAGATTTATCTGAAAGAACTGCCCAGATTATCTGTTTTGAACATCAGAGGAGTGAATAAAACGGAAACATCCGATTTGAAAGAAAAACTGAATTTAAGACCCGGAAGCCAGGTAACAGATAACATCATCAATAATACCAAGTCAATAATCAAACAACATTATGTTGATAAAGGATTTCTTAATACTGATGTGGAGATTATCCAGAAAGAGGATACAAACGCTATTAATAAAGTGATATTAAATATTTATATCGAAAAGAACAAAAGGATAAAAATTGATGATATTGTATTTGAAGGGAATGAGGTATATACGGATAAAAGACTGAGAAGGGTCATGAAGAATACCAAGAAGAAAAATATGAATATATTTAAAAGTTCCAAGTTTATTAGTGATGATTTTAAAGAAGATAAAGCAAGCCTGATTACTTTTTATAATGAAAATGGATACAGGGATGCTAAATTACTGGGAGATAAACTTACTGAACTTAATGATAAAAGAGTTGGCCTGGTAATCAGCCTTGAAGAAGGCGAAAAGTATTTTATCAGAAGTATCACATGGGTAGGAAATACAAAATATCCTGCAGATATATTAAATAAAGTGCTGGGAATTAAAAAAGGGGACGTTTACAACCAGACATTATTTGACGAGAGGCTGAGGATTGATGAAGATGCAGTGTCATCACTTTATCTTGACAATGGCTACCTGTTTTTTTCAGTAACACCTGTTGAATTAAATATTGAAAACGATTCAATTGATCTTGAAATGAGGGTATATGAGGGAAAACAGGCTACTATCAACAAAGTAATTATTACAGGAAATACAAAGACTAATGAGCATGTCGTTAGACGGGAACTAAGAACAAGACCAGGTGAGCTTTTCAGTAAATCGGATATAATCAGGTCAGTGAGGGAACTGGCTACACTCGGGCACTTTAATCCCGAGAATATTAATCCCAATCCAATTCCTAATCAGGCCGACGGTACAGTAGACCTGGAATACCAGCTCGAAGAAAGGGCCAACGACCAGCTCGAACTGTCAGGTGGATTCGGGGGATTAGGTTTTGTTGGGACCATAGGAGTAAGGTTCACGAATTTTTCAGCAAGGAACATTTTAAACGGAAAAGCATGGAGGCCTGTTCCAACAGGTGACGGACAAACACTTTCCATAAGGGCTCAGGCAAGCTCAAAATCATTCCAGGCTTATAATATATCATTTATTGAACCCTGGTTTGGAGGGAAAAAACCTAACTCATTCAATATATCCCTGACACATACTATTAGTAAAAGACCATATTATGCAGAGGGTAAATACAGAGTTAATGATACCAGCTATTTTAAGGTTTATGGTGCAACAATAGGACTGGGAAGGAGACTGAAATGGCCGGATGACTTTTTTACTTTATATAACGATATTAGCTTCCAGCAATATAAATTAAGCCATTATGGAATAAGCCAGTTTATATTTACCAACGGCATATCAAATATCATAAGCTTCAGGAGTGTGCTTTCAAGAAGCTCACAGGACCAGATGCTTTATCCAAGAAGAGGATCAAACTTCAGCCTGGGACTGCAGTTAACACCGCCCTATTCTTTATTTAGTAATAAGGACTATTCAAAGATGTCCCTTGAAGAGAAATATAAATTTATTGAGTTTCATAAATGGACGTTCAACAGTGCCTGGTATACCAGCCTTATCGGTAATCTTGTGCTCGCAGTAAGAGCAGAATTTGGATATCTGGGGCATTATAATAAAGATATCGGGCCCTCACCATTTGAGAAATTTGAGGTCGGTGGAAATCCGATGTATGCCTCAGGATACATCTATGGAGCTGATATAATATCCGTCAGGGGATATCAGGACGGAAGCCTTACACCTGAAGTAATAATCCCTGGAAGAGACAGGCCTATTGATGATGGAAATGTTTATGATAAGTATTCACTGGAAATACGCTATCCTTTTTCATTAAATCCTTCTGCTACAATATACGGACTGGCATTTCTTGAAGGAGGTAATGCATGGCGCTCAATAGATAATTTTAATCCCTTTCAGATAAAAAGATCCGCAGGTATTGGTGTAAGAGTTTTCTTGCCAATGTTCGGACTGCTGGGTATTGACTGGGGTTATGGATTAGATCCTCAGCCAGGTGAATCAGGGCCCCACGGAAGTGAATTCCACTTTGTTATGGGTCAGCAATTTTAAGGAAACCTGACTGTTAATTGTTTGGTACTATATTTGCTGATGAATATATATATCATAATTACGTTTTTTATTAATTATAAAATTTTAAACTGATGAAAAAGATTATAATTACACTTACAGGATTACTTATTGCAATGGGTGTTGCCATTGCACAAAAGTATGCTTTTGTTGATACCGAATATATACTTAACAATATACCGTCTTACAAAGCAGCAAAAGACCAGCTGGATAAGATATCTGAAGAATGGCAGAAGGAAATAGAGACTAAATATGCTGATATCGAACAGATGTATAAGGACTACCAGGCTGAGAAAGTACTGCTTACAGATGAAATACAGAAGAAAAGGGAAGAAGAGATAATTAATAAGGAAAAGGCAGTCAAAGAATTGCAGAAAACATATTTCGGACAGGAGGGTTCATTATATAAGAAACGCCAGGAATTGATAAAACCTATACAGGATGAGATATATAACGCAGTGAAAGATATCGCAACTGAAGGCGGGTATGCCGTGATATTTGATACCTCAAGCGGCCCGACAATGCTCTATACAAATCCGCGGTATGATGTAAGTGATGAAGTTTTGGAAAAATTAGGCTATAAAAATTAATTTCTTACATTTGCAAGGAAATTAATTAACTATTTAAAATGAAAAATATCTTTAAAATCATTGTTGTATCTGCTTTATTATTTTCCGGCTGTGTCCTCAATGCCCAAAATCAAATAAAACTTGGACATATAAATAGTCAGGATTTATTTGATGTAATGCCTGAAAAAGATACGGCACAGAAAAAACTTGAGAATATCGCCAAAGAACTTGAAAATACACTTGAAGAACTGGAGGTTGAGTATAATAAAAAGCTGGATAACTACCAGAAAAACGTTAAAACTATGTCTGACCTGATCAGAACAACCAAAGAAAATGAACTCCA
>CAZFHF010000137.1:6307-7125 GCA_964518655.1 uncultured Bacteroidales bacterium
GGTACAAGCCGAACATGACCTGTCAAGAAAGAGATCAGAACTGTTTTTACCAATCCAGGAAAGTGCAATGAAAGCTATTAATGAAGTAGCTGAAGAAAACGGATATACATATATTTTTGATATGAGTGTAGGAGTAGTTCTTTTTGCAGGGGATAATACAGAAGATATTTTACCCCTGGTTAAGAAAAAGCTGGGGCTTGAATAATTATTGCAGAAAAATATTTTCTTTATAAGCCAGCTTTAAATATTGCTGGCTTTTTTATTTTTGTAAAACAAAGTATTATTATAAAAAGAACATGAATTTAAAACCTGAACAGCCCGTAGGTATTTTTGATTCCGGAGTAGGAGGGCTTACTGTTGCCAATGCCATAAGGCAAGTCCTGCCAAATGAAAATATTATTTACTTTGGAGATACAGCTCATCTGCCTTATGGTGACAAATCCGTTGAGACAATAAATTATTATTCCGGAAAAATATCGGAATACCTCCTTTCCCAGGGATGCAAAATAATTGTTATAGCTTGCAATACAGCATCTGCCAATGCATACGAAAATGTAGTCAAACTGGTAAAGGACCGCGCAATTGTAATTGATGTTATTAACCCTGTCGTTGCATCAGTGGTGAGCAATCCGCAGATTAAAACAATAGGAGTTATTGGCACTAAAGGAACTATTAACAGCGGTGCATATGCTAAAAAGATATCAGAATTGAATGATAAAATTAAAGTTGCATCATTGTCTACACCACTCTTTGTCCCTATGATTGAGGAGGGTTTTATTTTTGATGATATAAGCAATGCAATAATACGTTCATACCTG
>CAZFHF010000137.1:7135-7952 GCA_964518655.1 uncultured Bacteroidales bacterium
GAATTGAATGATATAGATGCTTTGATTCTGGGATGCACTCATTATCCTATAATAAAAAACCAGATTAACAGATTTTATGATTTTAAGATTGATGTAATAGACTCTTCCAGAATTGTTGCAGAGTACCTGAGAGATATATTAAAGGAGAAATCATTGCTTAATAATAATACTAAAAAAGAGAATAAATTTTATATATCGGACTATACTGATTATTTCAAAGATATTTCCAAATTGTTTTTTGAGGAGGGTATAAATATAAAAAAACTGAATATCTGGAATTAGTATGACATTAATCATAAGTAAACTAACAATAATTTTCTTTAACTTTGTTAAGTAAAGGTTATTTTAAGCTATATTAATAAACCTTTTCGTCTGTTGTGTGTTTTCATTTTACCGGAGTTATAGGATTTATACAGGTGTTTATATTTTAATCCGTATTATTGTGTATAAATGCTATTTTTATAATAATTATCTTATTTCATATATAACCTGTATAAATACAAAAATTGATAATTTAGAACTGTTAAAATATTCATGAAAAAAAAACCAAAAGTAATTGAGCTTGAAGAGGTTGTTGTTAAGTTTGCCGGTGATTCAGGTGATGGTATGCAGCTTACAGGTTCTCAGTTTTCAGATTCTTCTGCATTTGTAGGTAATGATTTGTCTACTTTTCCTGACTATCCTGCAGAAATAAGGGCTCCCGAAGGCACTATTGCCGGAGTTTCAGGTTTTCAGGTTCATATCGGGAATAAAGAGGTAAAAACACCGGGCGACCAGGCCGATGTAGCCCATCTGCTGCAAGACGTTCACGCGGAAC
>CAZFHF010000138.1:0-7939 GCA_964518655.1 uncultured Bacteroidales bacterium
GAATTTCCCGGGATTGTTAGGCAATATTTTAAACTATCTTAGTATTGATACACATTACAACTCTGTAACACGCGGAGTTATAGATACCAGAGATATTATATATTTTGCTTCAGTAATATTTACAGGATTATTCTTTTCAGAATTAGTAATATCAAGGCGAAATATTAGTGATAATTAATAATATATAGCACAATGAAATCAAGGACAACAATAAAATATTTTATCATACTAGTTATAGGGGTGATTGTACTTTTGAATATTATAGCAAACAGGTTTTTCTTTCGTTTGGATTTTACAGATGATAATCGTTATACTTTAAGTAAATCAACAAAAGATATTTTAAAAGATTTACAACAACCTGTAACAATAACTGCTTATTTCTCAAAAAAATTACCCCCTGACCGTGAAATTATAAGAAGGGATTTTAAAGATATGTTGATTGAATATTCCAGCGCTTCAAAAAACATGCTTGTTTATGAGTTTGTTGATCCTGCAAAGGAACAGAAGATTGAACAGGAAGCCCTGCAGGCTGGTATTATACCGCAGAATATCCCTTCCAGGGAAAAAAATGAGATAAAATTTCAGAAAGGCTTTATGGGTGCATATATTCAGATGGGAGAGGAATCAGAGGTAATACCGGTCATTGAATCTGCTATTGGCATGGAATATAATCTTACAACAGCAATAAAGAAAATTTCCATACAGGATAAGCCCATGGTAGGAATCCTGCAGGGCCATGGCGAACCTCCGTTACAGCAGTTGTACGACGTTGTTACTGCAATGGAAATATTATATAAGGTTGAGCCTGTAACGCTTACTGATTCAACATCTGAACTTGACAAATATGAGACTTTGGCTATTGTAGCTCCGACAGACTCATTTCCTGACAGCCATCTTGCACAGCTTGATGCTTTTATGAAAAGAGGCGGTAATTTGTTTATTGCAATTAACAGGGTTGGCACAAGCGATGACAGGCAATTCGGACAACCTGTAAATACCGGGCTGGAAACATGGCTAAGCAGGATGGGGATCGATGTTAACAATAATTATATCGTAGATGTACAATGCCCTACAGTCACTCTTCAAAGTCAGAGGGAAGGATATATAAGCATACAGCCTGTTCAATTCTTCTATATTCCTGTAATTAACAACTTTGAAGATCATCCGGTTTCTTCAGGCCTGGAACAGGTTATGCTGGAATTTGCAAGTTCCATAAACTTTGCAGGAGACTCAAGTGTAAGTTATATTCCCCTGGCCAGAACATCTGAAAATTCAGGGACAAAGCCCACTTATTCAATATATGATGTGGCTGGGAAGCAGTGGTCAGAAAGTGATTTTCCTCTTTCAGGACTTACAGTAGCTGCTGCACTGGAAGGTAATATCGGCGGCAGAGGATATTCCCGGATGATTGTCGTTGGTGACGGTGATTTTCCGCAGGGTGGGGGACAAAGTGGCCAGACAAACCCGGATAATGTCAGCCTTATGGCTAATTCCATTGACTGGCTGTCAGATGATACAGGACTGATAGAGTTAAGAACCAAAGGAGCAACATCCAGGCCAATAGATGAACTTGAAGATGGTAAAATAACTTTTCTTAAGTATATGAATTTCCTGCTGCCCTTATTATTAATTATTATTTACGGGATATACAGAACCCAGAGAAAACAGACTTTAAGAATAAAAAGAATGGAGGAAGGCTATGTTTAATAAGCTAAAATTAAAATCATTATTATTAATATTTATTGTATTACTTATTATTGTACTGGTAGTATATTATATTGATTCAAAAAAGGGGGAAAGATCCTTCCGTGCCGATATTGTTGATGTTGATACGTCAAAGGTTACTTCTATCGTAATTTATCCCAGGTTAAATAAGGAAGAGCCTCTGGAGATATTAAAGAAAGGATCGTTATGGAAAATAAGCCACAGGAGCAAATTGTTAAATGCCGACAATGATATGATAATAAATATGTTAAAGACGCTGGTTGAACTTAAGCCGAAGAGAATTGCAGCCACAGACAAATCAAAATGGAAAGAATTTGAGGTTGATGATTCTTTGTCAACCAGAGTACAACTGTTAACAGGGAAAAAAACAGGTGCTGATTTATATATAGGTAAGTTTTCGTACCAGCAGCCAAAAGGGCAGATGCCCGGGTATTATAACCAGCAGCGGGGAACTTTAACAACATATGTACGACCGGCAGATGAAAAGACTGTGTATGTTGTTGATGGATATTTAAGCATGGCCTTTAACAGGGATATAAATGACTTTAGAAATAAATCAATAATAAGGTCGGATAGTAAAAGCTGGACCAGGCTTTCATTCAATTATCCTGCTGATAGCTCATTTGCGCTCGTTAAGGAAGGGGATAAGTGGACGATTGACGGTTTGCTGGCCGATTCTGCAACAGTTTACAAGTACTTTAATGCAATTTCGCGGCTTAATTCTCAGGATTTTGTTGATGATTACAGACCATTAAGTGATCAGCCGGTTTTTGAATTAAAGATTGAAGGGGATAATATTATCAATCCTATACATATTAAAGCTTTTAAGGCTGATACGGTTCATCAGCAGCTTATATCCTCATCCATAAATGAAGGAACATATTTCAGCGGCAGTAAAACAAAATTAACGGGAAAAATATTTGCCGGTAAAGGTAAGTTCTTTAGATCTTTTTAATCCTGTTAAAGGAAATTGCTTTTAGTATCCAGCGGGGCAGGGATTTTTCAGGTTTCATGTTTCTTAGATTAAGATACAAGCCCAGTTTTTTTAATATAGGCACCTTGTGTGTTTCAACAAATTCTATAAGTGTGCCATCCGGATCTTCGGTATAGGAAAATGCACCCGATGCTTCACCCATATCAAAAGTATCTCCTGCATCAACAGTAAACGGGTATCCTTTTTCCACACATTCGTCACGAAGCAGGTTCATCCCTCTTATGTCAAAGCATAGATGTATAAATCCAAGGTCACCCCAATACCTTTCATGATATATCTTCCTGGGAGTTCTGTTAAAAACCTGCACTAATTCAATCTGGCTTGATCCATAAATCGGACTGAAAGCTCCAAGCCTTGGCTTGCTGTGTTTTAATAGTATTCTTCTGATCTTGTTATTCCCGCCGGGAAGGGATGAAAACTCTTTAAAGATATCTGTCTTATCGTATATAACATCATCATAGCCAAGGATACTGCTATAAAACAGTTTTGATTTTTCTATGTCAGATACTCCGATTATCGCCCCGTAAGTTGCACCTGTCAATTTCTTTTCGTTTTTAAACCATGACTTGCTCGGAACAATCTGAAAGATATTATTATAAGGGTCACTTAAAAAGAAATGCTGATTTCCTTCGGGATCTGTCATCAGTGCACTCAGAACATTTAAATTCCTGGATTTATATAAGTTATATGATGCCGATACATCTTTGCTTTTTATTTTGGCCGCATAAATGCCAAGGTCACCAATCTGGACATTAAATTTCGGAGACTGCGGTGTTCTTTCAGTATACTGCCATATCTCAAAGCCTCCTCCGCCCTGCAGGTTCAGTGCAAATGCGGCATGTCTTTTCTGTGGCTCGCCTCCTGTATACTGGCGCATATGTTCAGCTATTGAAGCATCCTGAAATATTTTTATGTCAACACCAAAATACTCCTTATACCATTTCCATGCTTCAAAAATATTTGTCACACCAATACCTATTTGCTGTATCCCGCTTATGATTTTTGCATTCATGCAGTTAACTATAATTTAAGGATTTAAATATAGTAATATTTAGTAAATATTCTATGTGGGATTTATTTTTGATGATATTAAGCAAAAGACACCAGGAAGATATTTTTTAATGTAAACCATTAATATTTCATTACCTCCAATATATACTTCCTTTTTCTTTTTACGTATTGCATTAATAATTTTTCCGGCGCATTTTTTTGTGGACATACCTTTTGCCTGGCCTTCATCCATTATTCCGTAAGGTTTCCCTTCACTGGTAAGAGCATTAACGGAGATGTTTGTCCTTATTCTTCCCGGGCATACTATTGTCACTTTTATATTATCCTTTTTATGCTCCAGTCTTATTGTTTCAAAGAATCCGTGTAAAGCATGCTTGGATGCGGAATAAGCTGATCTGAGGGGGAATCCGAATTTACCGACAATACTGCTGGTAACTTCAATAGCACCCCCACCATTTTTTATCATATAAGGCAAAACAGATTTTGTCAAGGTTATTGTTCCAAAATAGTTTATTTCAAATACCTTTCTGTCAACTTCAACAGGTGTATCAACAGCTGATGATCTTTGGCTTATACCTGCATTATTTACCAATATGTCAATTCTGCCTGTTTGTTTTATTACATTTTCAACTATTCCTGGTATTTCATGGCTTTTTAAAAAATCAAGGGGCGCTACTATAGTAGATCCGGGCCTGAGAGTATTGAAATCATCTCTTAAGGCTTTTAATTTATCCACTTCAGGGGAAGATATGATGATGTTTGCTCCCCTTTTAACAAATTCGGAAGCAAGTGCCTCACCTATTCCTGATGATGCCCCTGTTATCCATACTATTTTATCAGTAAAATCCACAAGCATTATCAATTAGTAATGTGTACAGTAATTTTATTCATATACCCGATGATATCCTTTCTCAGTGTTTTTAACTGCAGGATCATTTTATCCTTTATCCTTACTAATCTGCTGTATCTGAATTTTGCCATTAACTTTTGCAGGCGTATATAATACCTGAAAGCAAATATGCCGGATAGAGGTAAAGATATAATGTATGCCAGTTTTAACCATAAAGGATTAATAAATACTAATGCCAGTACAATTAATAATATATAATATACAGGAAAAGTAATCATCCCAATCACAAGTTTAAATGAGCTGTGGAACTGACGGTCTTTTATTTTACGGATAAACCTCACAGGTATTATATATGGCACATAATTGTTAACTAATCCCATGATATAGATAGGTGATAATACCAATAATATAAATAATTCTGCAATACGGGATAATAAAGAGTATTTCTCCCTTCTTAAAACCCAGTCACGTAAATTAAAATCCTTTAATCCTTTAATGTATTTGCTCATTTTCTGATTGAGGGACTCTAACTCATCCGGTTTTTCATTCCTGTATTTATCAAGAATTGAAATCATTCTTTTGTCGGCATTGAACCTGTCAAGATACGTATTACCCTTAATATTTAGTTTTTTCCGCATTTCAGCATTGTATACAATACGCAGATTTTGATATAAATCATAGTATTCTTCTGTCTGAATATCAATCATCAGCTTTCTCATCTCCTTATCAAGCCTTTCCCTCAGCTGGTTTATTCCCTGGTTGTTATTCTCAGTATAAATATTATAGTATTCAGATACTTCAATCGGTTTCCCATAGTTAATAAACATGGAACTTTTAAAATTCTGGTAATGACTATAGTCAATACCAACAGGTACGATTTTAACTCCAGGATCATTCTTATATTCTTCCTGTGCCATAAAAGCTATTCTGAAAATTCCTTTTTTTAATGCGCGCAAACGTCTTTTGTCACTATGCGAACCTTCAGGGAACATACATAAAGGATTGAGCTTATTCCTTAATACTGATAAAGTATTTTCAAATACCTCTTCATTTTTCTTAACACTTGAAGCTCCGTCTCTCATCCTGTATATAGGTGCTATATTCAGAAAAGTCAGAAGACGAATAAGAAGACGCCCCTTAAAGATATCTGCCCGTGCTAAAAATACAGGCTGGCATTTTGCAGAATATACAAATGCCAGGGCATCTATTAATGTATTTTGATGATTAGGAGTAAGAATAACAGCACTATTCCTGGGCAAATTATCCAGGTTATTAACATGTATTTTCCTGAAATAGCATCGATAGGCCAGGTTTGCATAACACTGCAAACAGAAATAATCAAATGCCCATTGATCAATAGTTTTACCCATAAAATAGCAAAGATTCAGTTAATCTTTCACAAATATATTATTTAGGATTTAAATTTATACCTCCATTGGCATATTTATCTGTTTAATAGTTTTGAAGACCATACAGATGCTATTCCCAGGCCTGCCAAGATATGCCATATTCCCCACCAGGCAGCTATAAAAGCCATTCCTCCAATTCCCTTTTCAGGAAATATTCCTGTTACCAGAAGAAGCACAAGTGCCAGGGCAGAGTTCTGAATTCCGGTTTCAATAGTAATTGAACGCCTGTCAAATCTTGATACCCTCAGGAGCGATGCAAAGCTATAACCCGTAATCAAAGCTAATCCGTTGTGCATCAATACTATAATGAAGATATATTTAATATATTGAATAAAGTAATTATAATTGCTTATAAAAGCAGAAATTACCATGCCTGCAAATATTAATATTGATATAGTTTTTAATGGGTTAACAATTTTAGACGTTGCAGCAGGATATTTGCTGTTAAACCATATCCCTGTTAATAATGGTATGCCCAGGATAATAAATACTGTCACAAACATATCCACAGGATCAATTTTTAACTCGGGAAATATCTCCGGGTCTATTTTACTCATATAATTTAAAAATATTTCTCCCCAGATCTTAAAATTAAGCGGTGTTAAGATGATGGCTGACAAGCTGGCTATGGCAGTCAGACTAACTGACAAGGCAACATTGCCTTTGGCAAGGGAGGAAATGAAATTGGAAATATTACCTCCCGGGCATGAGGCTACAAGAATCATCCCCAGTCCGATTGTCGGGGTTATATAATTTCTTAAAATTATAGCAATAGCGCATGTTAGGGCAGGCAGAAGAAGAAACTGCGAAAGAAAACCAGTGATTGTTGATTTCGGATTTTTTACCAGCCTTTTAAAATGTTCAACCTTTATTTGCAATGCAACACCGAACATTATAAAAGCAATGGTAAGATTAAGAATAAAAAGTGATTGAGGAGAAAAATTCAACCTGATGTCATCTAATAATTTAAGCGATTCTAACATGTTATTTATGTTTTATTCAATTAAATATTGCGTATAAAAATAGTAAGCTTATAATAATTTCAAAAATATCAGTTAATTTGTCCAATATTGTTAAAATTTGAAAGTTCAGTTTTATTTACCTTTTTATATTAATTCCGGAATGTCTTTATCATGAAAAAAATATTTGAGATGAATAAATCAGGAAATGAGTTTCATAAAATCAATCCAGGTTCATTAAATGAAAATGTATTTCGAATCATTGGTGACGAATGGATGCTTATTACAGCAGGTAAACCTGGTGATTTTAACATGATGACCGCCAGCTGGGGGACCATGGGAATACTTTGGAATAAGCCTATAGCTGTTTGCTTTATAAGGCCTCAAAGATATACAAGGCAGTTTGCAGAAAAATATGACTATTTTACTTTAAGCTTCTTTGAAGAAAAGCATCGTAAAATTTTGCAGATTTGTGGTTCAAGATCAGGGAAAGATACTGATAAAGTTGAATCCACCGGACTAAAACCACTTCAGACTGACCTTGGCAATATATACTATGAACAATCAAGGTTATTCCTTGAATGCCGCAAACTCTATTTCGGGGATCTTAAAGAGGAAAATTTTATTATTCCTGAGGTAGCGCAAAGGAATTATCCCTCAAAAGATTACCACAGGTTTTATATCGGTGAAATAATAAATTGTTATAAAAAATAATTTGTAAAAAGCTAATCAGACCATATAGCACCAGTCATATTTAACAGGTGAAAATAGAAAATGACAGGGCACATGTGGATCAGGATGCAAATTGCTTGTATTTCAGGGAAAGTACCGCCAGAAGATTGCTGAATGTTGACATTGCCTGTTGAGTTGCAGCACTCACCTCCTTTTTCTGCAACCTTAAAAGCAATAATCCATACAGCCCGTTAAAACAAATTTCTATATCATTCAGCGACTGGTCTTGCAGCTTCTTTTTAAATTCTTTAATATAATT
>CAZFHF010000139.1:0-7873 GCA_964518655.1 uncultured Bacteroidales bacterium
GAAACTGCCGGTAATATAGGTCTGTGTTACGGAAAAATCAAAACTTTTCTCATCCTTTATCTGGCGTGGGGTCCTGTATCCGAAATATTTGCCGTTCTTTAATACTAATGCCACATGCCCGTCTTTAAGCTCAAGCAGCATATCGTTTATAATCAAAAGATATTCATCTGAATATGAGCTGACAATCTCCGGATAATAAACATCATGGATACTATCCCAGTTGATGTTTTTAAAATTGAAATACGGGTACCACTCATCAGTGATTTCCCATGTCTCCTCAAAGTCTTCAAGACGGATATCACTTTCCTTATGATCTTCCACCATAAATCCGGAACATCCGTATGCAATTGCAGATATCAGAATTGCAAAATAGCTTTTTCTCATGCCAGTCAATTACAGTTTTAAGTAAAAACCCAATAATAATATATCTGAACCGGCAACAAAATCAACCCATTCATTTATATTCGAATAATCAAATCTGTAACTAATATACAGTCCGGTTCTTTCTTTTACCTGCCAGTCAATTGCCATTGTTAAAGATGAATGAAAGCCTTTAAACGGACTAAGTATAGCAGTTGAGAAATTATCATGCCCCCCGAATGACACGATATTCATTCTTAATGTCCCGGAGTAACACAAAGTTCCTGAGATGTTGCCTTTTACACCGAGGTTCGGTCCAAGTGCCAGTATTCCTAAAATATTTCTGTAATCATACAGTTCAATTCTTTCCTGTTCTCTTATATGCGTAAAAATATACAGGGAAGGGCCGATAAATATTTCCGGGCTGTTGGTTGCAGAACCAAAATCATATATTGAAAAACTATAATCAAGTCCCACAGATATGTTTTTAACATCTGCATCATCGAAAACTGATTTGATATTACCCATATTGAATGAAGCAAATACTTTTCCGGAGACTTTTAATGATTGTTTTTCCCATTCAATTCCCAGGGGTATTATTACTCCGTCGTATCTGTCTTTGTCAATAACCTCATGCCGTACAGCAGTATATCCCGTACCTGAATACAATCTGATTGTATGAGTTTTTATATTATCAGGATTATTTTGCTGGCCAAAGCCACAAGTGAAAGAGAGAATAAGAAAAACAAACGAACAATATTTCATATTCAAATACTCTGTATTAAATGAAAGAATAAGTTTTTAAAGCTGCACAATTTAATAAAGATTATTCAGATATGATATTAACAAAAAGTATTTTTATAGCGAGGCCGGCTGATTACGTAATGTTATTCAAAACTAAGCAGGCTGTATGTATACTTGATATATCTTTTGTTTAACAGAATTATGCTGTTAGTTTTTGTATCATAAAAATCCGTTACCAAAGGAACGGGATCCCATTTCTTACGACAATGAATAACATGTTTGCTGGTATTGCCGTACTCATCAATCTCTACCTGTATTAAACAGGATTTTAAATTTGGACTGAAACTGCGCAGTTTTTTTCTTTTTTTAGATGAATAATTTTTAAGATTATCATTATACAGGATTTCGACTTTGTTTTCATCCAAAGGTGCAAACATAGCATAGGAGCAAAAATTTTCTTCCGACATTTCGTGATAAGATTGTTTCTTTGGTATTGTTTTTCTCCATTCGAGCTGTCCGTTTGGACTGAAGCAAAACAACATAATATCGTTATAATTCTCGTAATTTTGATTTAACTGCTGTTCAATGGCAAAGATAAAATTCCCGTTTCTTCGTACACTAAGATAATTTGCTTTATGACTCACCATTATTTGTTTGGTCTTCATTTCTGTTAATACAAAGCTTTTAATATCAGGATCAAGATATACAAAGTTCTGGCCTGTAATCCTGTGAATAACGTCATCAATAGTAAAACATATTACTCCTGATACTCCGTATCTTGCACTTTCTGAGAACAATCCCGCACAAAAGAGATTATTGTTATTTCCACTTTCCATGATCAGTTCCCTGACGAATTTATCCTCAAGTTTTAAATAATACTCCTCAACATCATTTCCCTTATCTGTATATGCTATAATCAGGAATTGATTTTCTTTATCGAGCGTGAAATTAAACAGTCCCACATAATAAGTTTGTCCCAGGAAATATGTATTGCCACTGTCATCAACAAAGAATTTTCTTTCCGACGGCAATCTATGGTTAAATGAAAATGTTTTTCTGCTGCTCCAATCGATTGTGAGATCTCTATCCAGTATGAATATATCCTGTATTATTACTTTTTTCCAGAATGCAAGAATCTGGGCGCAAACCATAAGTTTCTGCTTGCGCTTCGAGAGCTCAAAGTGAAAATCGGCATAATTGCCACTAAAATTCTGAAACTCAGCAAATACCCGCCTGTCATCATTCTGCTCCAGTGTATTTTTATCAATAGTCTCTACATGCAGAACCTGTTTTTTAACGTGCCAGGTGGATGTAAATAAATACAACTTACCATGAAAAAGAATCACATATTCCAGTTCGTATGTTGTAAGACCTTTATATAACTTGGGATAAACCGCTTTTGTAAGGTTAAGGTTATTATCATAGTGTTCCAGTACATACCTGAATTCTTTTCTGAGAACATAAAATCCCGTTTCATCAACCCCGATTATCTTTGCTGACTCTGTATTACGCGCAGCAAAATGCTTATCACCGTATTTTATATGTACTCTGCTTGTATCAATTATGCTTAAAGCATCATAATTATTACACAATAGATATACAGCAACAAGGAGCCATATTTTGGGTATTTTGGGTATTTTGGGCATCATCGTGTTATATATTTTTCAGTATTTATATCAGGGTAATCAAAAATAGTCTAATATATAATAATCCGCAACTCCTATGCCAAAAGCAATGAAACAAATCTCAAAATACAAATTTCAAATAAATTTCAATATTTAAATTCCAATATTCCAAAATTATGTTTCATTTATTGGTGCTTAGAATTTGTATATTATTTGATATTTGTAATTTGTTTTTTGTTATTTGGATCTGGTTACCTGTGTTTTCAGATTTTATGAGTTAATTTATTCATATCTTTAATAATAAGTATATGCAACCCTGCTTTATCTTTGTTGTCATTATAACAAATAAAGAAAATAATCTTGGCACTCTGTAAAGAGGATTTGCGTGAAAAAAGCAAAAATTGGCGGTAGCTTATCAGGACATACACAAAGAGATTATTGAGCTGAGTAAGGCTGGAAATTCCAGGGCACAGTATCAACTATACCGGCTGTATTGCAGTGCGATGTACAATATATGCCACAGAATGATGAATAATAAAGAGGAGGCTGAAGATATGCTGCAGGAGTCTTTTACCGAGGCATTTTTGAAACTGGAGACTTTCAGGTATGAATCAGCATTTGGTGCATGGCTAAAGCGGATAGTAATAAACAAATGTATCAACTCAATAAAGAAAAGAAAGGCCGAACTGGTCTATACTGATGACCTGCCGGATAAAAAGGCTGAAGATCAGGGAGAAGATGATCTTGATACTGCCACACTCAAGGTGAGAGATGTGCAAAATGCTATGGAAAAGCTGCCGCAAGGGTATCGAGTTATTTTCTCCCTTTATTTACTTGAAGGATATGATCACTCAGAAATTGCCCAGATATTAAATATCTCGGAATCAACATCAAAATCACAATATTCAAGAGCAAGACAGAAAATTAAAGAACAATTAAAAAACATGAGGTCATGAAAGACAAGCTCGAAAAATTTATAATGGAAAACAGGGAAAAGTTTGATACGCATCAGCCGGACCCAAAAGTATGGAAAAAAATAGAGGCTGGCATCAAAATGAAGAAGCCCCTGAACTGGAGATTTGTGCTCAGCAGAGCAGCTGCAGTATTATTAATATTCGTTGCTTCGTACATGATTCATGAATTTATTAATAAAGGATTCCCACGGATAAATCTGGCAAAAAATAAAGATGTGGAAATTCCCGAGCTTAAAGAGGCTGAAAATTACTATTCCCGGTTACTAAATGAAAAACTGGATGAGATAAAACCTATGATTACAGGATGCCCTGCATTGGAAGAAGAACTGAATTATGATCTCAGCCAGCTCGACAGCCTTTACAAAGAGCTGAAAAATGACCTTAAAGATAATATTGCAAACCAGGAAGTTGTTGATGCAATGATTCAAAATTACAGAATGAGACTCTCAATATTGGAAGAGATATTATCGGAGCTTAAACCAGATGACGATGAAAGCATTAAAAAATATAACTGCTATGAACTATAAAAAATTACTGGCATTAGTATTGCTTACCCTGTTTTTTGCATCAGCAATAAGGGCACAGCTATATACTAAAAAAATTACAAAATCATACAGGATTAATAGTTCTACCACTATTGATATATTTAATAAGTATGGCAAGGTGCATGTGGTAACATGGGATACTGACTCGGTGCGGTTTGAAGTCAACCTGAGGATACAGGCGAATAGCGGGTCAAAGCTCAGAAAGATGAAGGATAACATAAGCTTTGACTTTACCGGCACTGAATACTACGTGATTGCAAAAACCAGGCTTGGGCCAAAATCAGGAGGCCTGTTTACGGATCTTATGGATATTGCAGAATCGTTAATAACATCTGAAAATTCCGTTACAATAGACTACCTTGTATTTATGCCGGAATATGCAAGCCTTAAAATAGAAAATAAATTCGGTGATATTTATACAGATGATTTAAAAGGTAATGTTGATATTGTTCTTTCAAACGGCGACTTAAAATCCAACAGATTTGATGGTAATACTGTAATAAAAATCAGTGCCGGAGATGCCGTGGTTAATTCCATCGATAATGGGAAGCTGTCAGTTTCTTATTCTGATTTTCAAATCAAGGATGCGGACAGGCTTAATATTGAAAGCCGCTCGTCAAGGATTAATATTGAAAAGGTTAATTTCCTCAAGATAAATTCCAGGAGAGATAAAATATATATACCATTAATAAATAATTTATACGGTGAAAGCTATTTCTCAGATTTTACAATCCAGAAATTAAATAATGAATTGAATTATAACTTTAAATATGGAAATCTCTCTGTTGCATTGATCAACCACTCTTTCTCATTTATTAACATTAATTCCGAGTATACTGATCTGGATCTGATATTTGAAAAAGAATCATCCTATGAACTTGATATCTCACATCATCAGGATGTGATACTGCATTATCCCACAAGAATAGCGAAGACTGAAGAGAAAGTCTTGAATGAGGAAGAGAAGTTGTTGCTTACATACGGGAGAGTGGGGTATAAAACTTCATCTTCCAAACTTAAAATAAACGCACCAAGAAAATGCATTGTTAATATTATTCATAAATAGTTTTTATTAAATTGTGCAACCATAAATAATTTTTATTGTCATTTAATTTAAAATATTTGAAAATGAAAACATTTAGATATTTAGTCCCGGCCATGAGTGTATTGTTAATTATTTTCTTTAACTCATGTGAAAAGTACAATTGTATTGAAGGTAACTATATTTATGCATCTGAGGAAAGGCCGGCAGGAAATTTTTCCGGTGTGGAACTTGACGGGAGTTTTGATGTTTATGTAAGTTATGATACTGTTACAAGAGTTATTGTCGAGGGTGATGAAAATCTTCTCAGGTATATTTCAACAAGCGTAAAAGGAAATGTTCTCAAGGTTTCGAACACAAGCAGGCGGTGTCTGGATTCAGGAAATGAGATTATTATAACTGTTTATACGCCACTACTGCGTTATATTTCTTTAGACGGTTCAGGTTACATTAGCACCGGGTATTTTAGTACCAGCATTATGGAAATTAATATTGATGGTTCGGGTAGCATATATGCTGATGTTGATTGTAATGAACTGCATGCTGCAATAGACGGCTCAGGGGAAGTAAGACTGGTAGGATATGGTATTGATTCTTACTTCAGAATTGACGGTTCAGGAAGAATAAGGGCTTTTGATTTTGAAACCGAAGTATGTTATATAGATATTGACGGTTCAGGGGATGCATATGTTTTTGTATGGGACCTGCTTGATGTTAATATCAATGGCTCAGGCATAGTATATTATAAAGGTAATCCTGTTGTCAGGACAAATGACTGGGATAAGGTCAAAAGAAGATAATGTCAGTATATCAAAACCCTAAAAATTCTAAAATATATGAGGTTTATAACTTTACTCTGCATAATAATATTATGTCCGTATTTGTACTCACAGAATTATACCAGGGACTTTGGCATTAGGGGTGGTACGACCTCAGGATTAACGTACAGGCAATATATTGATGAAGAAAACGCTATTGAAGCTATTGCAAGCTATAAGCACCGGAATTTACGCCTTACTGCTTTAAAGCAGTATTTCAGACCTGCGTTTTATGAAATAACTGACAATTTAAATTTTGCCTATGGTTACGGGGCCCATATAGCTTTATATTATACAAACCGGTATAATTTATTTAATAAAACATATGTTCTTGATAGCTGGCGCTTTTCACCGGCATTCGGACTTGACGGATACCTGGGACTGGAATATCATTTCAGGGAATTTCCATTTATTATTGGTATTGATATAATACCTTTTTTTGAATTCTCAACCAGCCGTTTCTTTTATATATTTTTTGATGATACGGCTTTGTTCCTTAAGTACAAATTTTAAGAATAACTTGAAAAACCTAATAAGATGAAAAGAATAGCTTTAATATTAGCAATACTGTGTACAGGTGTTCTGACATTTTCGCAGATAGTGGAAGATGAAATTGAAGAACAGAAGAAAGAAGAACAGAAAAAGGACGATGAGATAAAAACATTGTTGGGAAGAAGCACCTCTATAGGAGGTTATGGCGGATTATCAGTTCTTTATTCTCAGATTGATGCTAAAGATGCATTTATATTTGGCGCAAGGGGGGCTGTCATTATGGATCATGTATTTGCACTGGGAATAGGTGGAGCAGGTTTTGTAAATGACTTTCATTATGATTATCTGGAGGATAAGAATTTGAGTCTTGCAGGAGGATATGGAGGTATGTTCTTCGAGCCTATTATTATACCTAAATTCCCGGTTCATATATCTATTCCGGTGCTTGTTGGAGTTGGCGGAGTAGCTCTTACAAGTATGGAATCAAATGACTGGGAGGATGAATACTTTGTAGAAGATGCGGAATCCTTTCTTGTTATCGAGCCAGGAGTGGAAATTGAAATGAATATTACCAGGTATTTCAGGTTTTCACTGGGAGGTTATTACAGATATACATCTGAGATTGATCTGATGGACACTGAATCTGATGTTCTCAATGGATTTTCATTCGGCGTTAATTTCAAATTTGGAAAATTCTAATCATTTTCGGGTTATATACCGATAAAAATATTACATCTACCGAATTAACCTTTCAACAGTTTCAGGGAAGAATTAGTTTTACATTAAGAATTTTTTATTGCTATACTTATTCAGGGTATAAATCCTGTTAGAAGTAAGTGTTTTTAGAATATATTACTATAGTTTTTTATGAATGTAATAAGAAAAATTATTCAGGCATGATGAGATATGTATTTCTATTTTCAATGTTGTTAACGGCAAATGTTTTAATGGCAGAGAACAAATATACCATAAACGGATATGTAACCGATGAGAGCGGTGAAATGCTTATCGGAGCAAATGTATATGTATTATCACTGACCAGGGGTACGGTAACCAATAAATATGGTTTTTATTCAATCACTCTTCCCGTGGGGGAATATGATCTTAATTATTCATTTATAGGTTATGAGCTAAAAACAGAAAGACTAACCTTAAATAAGGATTTAAGATTAAATATTCGTCTTATGCCTGAAACAAGGGAGCTGGATGAGGTTGTTATCAGTGCCGAGAGAATTGACAGAAATATCCTCGACATAGAAATGAGTGCAGTGAA
>CAZFHF010000140.1:0-7869 GCA_964518655.1 uncultured Bacteroidales bacterium
AAAGTGTCCTGTTCGTGACACTTACAGCCAGAAACGACTGGAGTTCCACTCTGCCTGTTGAAAATAACTCATTCTTCTATCCCGGGATTAACACTTCATTAATATTTACCGAGCTGCTTCCAAAAATAAAAAGTGTACTTTCCTTTGGTAAAGTCAGGGCAGCATGGACAAGGGTTGGAAATGACGCTCCCAGCTACAGTACACAATCGGTGTTTGTTAAAGGCGGACATTCTGACGGCTACGGATACCTCAGATACCCTCTGCCAAACAGGGTTGATTCATATGAAGTTTCCGACCTCATCGGGAATGAAGAACTTAAACCTGAGTTAACCACTGAATTTGAAGCAGGAACTGACCTGCGGTTTTATAAAAACCGGATAGGTATTGATTTCTCGTATTATGAAAAGAATACAACAAACCTGATCTGGCCTGCTCCCCTGCCCTCAACCTCAGGGTACAGCTCCAAGACCATTAACCTGGGAAGAATAACAAATAAAGGTGTTGAAGCACTGCTAAAACTCACACCTGTGCAACTGAAAGATTTCCAATGGGATATTTCTTTTAATTTTTCTAAGAACAGGAACATACTCGAAGAACTGACAGAAGAACTTGACAGGATTGTGATAACCGGGCTTAGTGTTGAAGGCGGACAACAGATTAATTATATAGCAAAGCCGGGAAGGCCGATAGGCATATTTGAGGGCCGTGAAGCCAAGCGCGATGGCCAGGGCCGGATTGTTGTAAATAATAACGGACTGCCTATAGCAGCAGATACACTTGTTGAATACGGTGACAGGGAATATGATTACATCGCAGGAATTAATACAGGATTGCACTGGAAAAACTTTTCAATATCAGGTACAGTGGACATCAGGCAGGGAGGTATTATGTATTCAAGAACAAAGGATATTTCAATATGGGCCGGTACAGTTCCCATTACCTTGTATAATATGAGAGAACCCTTTATCATACCAAATTCTGTTTATGAAATTGAAAGAGATGAAAATAACGACCCGGTATATGCAGAGAACAATATACCCCTTGATGCTGTAAGGATTGTCGATTATTGGGGCAACGGAGGGACAGAATTGGATGGCAGTTTATTTATTGATAAATCTTACATCAAACTGAGGGAAGTGATAATATCATATTCTGTTCCTCAGAAAGTATTGGGCAAAACACCTGCTGGCTCCGTTCAGCTCAGCGTGATAGGAAGAAACCTTTTAATGATAACACCAAAAGATCAATATTATATTGATCCTGAGCTTACAACTTTTGGAAATGATTTCGAGGCTGATTTTGGTGAATATGGTGCACAGCCGACAGTGCGGAGTATTACTTTTAGTCTGAGATTAACTTTATAATTATAAAATCCCCCTTAACAATGGGAAACAATGGGATTAAGATGTATGTAAATAATAAAATATTAGCTTATATAATGCTTTGCACATTTGTATTATTTGGTTCATGTGAAGACTGGCTTGATATTAATAAGGACCCGAATAATCCTGATGAAGCAAATGAAGAGCTCACACTTGCAGCCGGCATATCTTCTGTTGCCTATGTATATGGGGGGAGATACCAGGTCCTTGGCGCACTATGGTCGCAGCACTGGACCCAGTCACTTGGCGCTTCACAATATAGCGGACTTGATTCATATGATGTCAGCAGCAGTACATTTGACAACAGGCAGTTTGGTGAACTCTATACAGGAGCACTTATGAATCTCGAGTATATAAAAAATATTTCCTGCGAAAATGGTAACTGGAACTATTACTTAGTAGCAACAGTAATGCAGTCATATACATTTCAGATTCTGGCTGACCTGTACGATCAGATACCATTTTCCGAAGCACTGAAAGGAGATGAAGGAATAATAACAGCTGCGTATGAGAGCGGACAGAATATTTATGACAGTCTGATTGCAAGAATTGATTATGCACTTTCACTTGACTATGATAATGATGATCTGGAAGATATAGGAGATGAAGACATACTATTTAGCGGGAAAACGGATAAATGGGTGGAGTTTGCAAATACCCTGAAGCTTAAGATATACCTCAGGCAGTTGCATGCCAGGCCTGATATTGCAGGAGAAGGTATTGAATCATTATATAACGGGGATGCCAGATTCCTGACCTCTGATGTTGCAATGACCCAGTTTACGAATGAAACAGGGCGCAGAAATCCCCTATATGAAACGGAAATAGTATTCCTTGGTAATAATCCGAACTTAGTTCTTAGTAATACACTCTTAAGTTATTTGAATGATAAAGGTGATTTGGAAAGGCTTGATGCCTTATTCGATTTTCCTGAAAACGGAGGAGGGCATAAAGGGCTTGACCAGGGCAACTATAACGATCCTGATGAACCAAAAGGTACTAATAGTGCAAGTTATTCAAAGCCATACTTATCTCCTTTCGCACCAATATATCTGATGTCAGCCTCCGAAGCATATTTTCTTCAGGCAGAGGCTATTATTCGTTATGGTGTTGAACCCTATTCTGATGCGAAAGAAATGTATGAAAATGGTATTGACAAATCTTTTCAACGACTGGGCCTGCTTAACGGAGAAGAATTTTACGGACCAGGAGATATATATGAATTTCCTGCTGAAGGAAGTCCTTTGGAATCATTCATTGAATCAATTATTATACAGAAGTGGATTGCCTTAGCTAACATTCAGAGCCTTGAGACATTCTTTGAACATAACAGGACGCACTATCCCAAAGTTAGTCCTGTGCCTGCGGATAACAGCAATTATGTGCCCGGAGAATTTACTGTTTCAGTGAATAATGTCACGAGCGGACTTTTTCCAAAAAGGCTGATCTTTCCTGAATCGGAATATTCGGGAAATCCGGATAACACACCCCTAAAAAAGGAGGTTCATGAAAAAGTATGGTGGGATATGAAGGTGGATTAATTATGAATTATTGTTTATGAGAGGATTTATACATATATGTTTTTATATAATTATTAGTGCACTTCTCATTAGTTGTGACAAATGGGAAGAAACGGCAGATATGTCCCATATTTCATATTTGCCTCAATTCAGCTTCAAGGGAGGAGAATTTATCTCTATTATAAAAAGCGACACCGGAAAGTTTGAAGATCCCGGAATTGAAGTAAAGGTGCAGGGAAAAAATGTAAAATGGTATTATCTGTTTGAGCCGGATGTGGACATCTCCACTCCCGGGCTGTATATAATATATTACTATGCTGAAAACAGTGAAGGATTTTCAAGTATTGCTGAAAGAATAGTAGTTGTGTCTTTTGAGGATGTGACCGGCAATGATTTGTCAGGGACTTATACAGGAACTCTATGGGAACCGCTTGTTGAATCAAAGGTAACAAAGATTGATGATAAGGGTTTGTACAAATGCGAGGAAGTGCTTGGTTTTCCGGGTACATCTGTGCCCGGCAGGTTTGCCGATCTGGGTGATAACAAGCTGGTGCTGCTGCCCGGTGAAGGATATTTTGGTAAGTATGATGTTTATGAAGGAGAATACTCACGCCGTATATTATCGTGGTCTGTAATACTGCTGGACCCTCCCTACAGGGGATTGGAAATACCTGTATTATGGAGAAAAACCGAATAGTAAATGAAAAAAAATAAAACAATAGAGCCAGCTGATAAAGGTATGAATAAAGAAATTCATGCAGTTAACCTCTTTATAATTTTCATATTTGCTTTGCTTATCGGCTTTACTTCATGTAATAAGGATGATTACACGGTTGAATACCAGTCAGGTTACCCGAACAAACTGGCAGGAAACTGGCGGGCTGTTGAGTATCAGAACGCAGAGGTTGTAAATGACAGGGTAATTTCTTTCGATAACATCTCAGATCCTTTTGATCTTGTATCAGCATTGGATCCAAATAGCGAAGACAGCCTGGTCTTTGACAATATTTATGATTCAAATATCAGGGTTAAGGTGCAGTATAACGACAGTACATTTAGTGTTGTAAAGGGAAGACAGCTGGAAGTAATAAACTATGGCCGGTATGGTATTTATTATGTTTCTATTGATGGCAGGTATAATTATGATGAGGTATATGGGGATTATCTTACAATACATGTAGGTTTATATGATAAATATTCTGCTTTGTTTGATACTATGTTTGTTGCGGCATTCAGAAAAACCGGTTTTGAGGACACTGAATATGAAAGCCTGTTAAGTTATTAAAATATGCAGGTTAATTAATAATTTTGCTAATTAAAAACTACAGAATATCTTCAAAGTAAGTAACAAAAAAACAGCACGGAGATAATACGGAATATGATGAAAGAACTGAGACATAAGGGACTGGTAATACTGTTATTAATGGCAGCAGTTATATATTTTGCATATGATATTATATCGTTTAATTCTAAAAGATATATCAGTTCTGATGAACTCGGATTCGATAAACCGGGAGAATTTTTTAAATATTTTAAAGGTATCTCCACTCCTATTCAACAGGATGAGTCAGGTTATACAACAAATTACAGGTTAAATGAATTTAGAAAAGCTACCGAAAGGTTAAAAAGAAGTAAGAGTACTTCAGAGGTATATCCGTGGATTCAGCGCGGACCCGGAAATGTGGGGGGCAGAACAAGAGGATTGATTGTTGATCCTGACGACAGCACTCACCAGACGTGGTATGCAGGAGCTGTAAGCGGAGGTATCTGGAAAACAGTAAATGGTGGTGCTACGTGGATAAACCTGTCAGAAGATCTTCCCAACCTGGCAATATCAACCATAACTATGGCAGAATCGGATCATGAAATAATATATGCAGGAAGCGGTGAAGGTTTTTACGGACTGGGGATGGTAACAGGTAATGGAATATTCAAAAGCACTGACAAGGGTGACTCATGGATGCACCTTGGTTCCACGAGCGCTGATAATGATTTCCTGTATGTGAATAAGATCCTTGTGGACCCTGAAAACGAAAAAATTGTTGTTGCAGCCACCAATACTGGAATTTTTAAATCACCGGACGGAGGACAGACATGGAATGAGGTATATAATGAAGGTTACCCTGTGCAGGATATGGTTGCCAATCCGGAAAATTTCAACGTACTGTATGCCGGGGCCAATACTTTAGGAATCCTGAAATCAGATGATGCAGGAGACACGTGGCACGATTCCTACGACGGTATTGGTGAAGGAGGTAGATTCCAGCTGGCGATATCATCAATAAATCCGAATAAAATATATACCTGCGTCGAGGCATTTGACAGGGAGGAAATTGGTGACGGCATATTCAAAACCCACGTCTATATATCATTTGATAGCGGGAATAGCTGGAGCAAATTTGTTTCTCCTTATAATTTCCTTGGTGTACAGGGCTGGTTCAATAATATTATTGATGTGCATCCCTTTGATGATGATATAGTATACGTCGGGGGTGTGAACCTGGGTAAAATAGAATTTCAGGGCGGATTAAGCACAAGTGACCCCCAGGTTATGCGGGTGGACACGTCTCATACGGCCGGTTTTATGGATTTTATCAATTTTGGCGGTGATTATTTTGGCGGAGCAATGGCTACCGGCGATAAGGAGGATGGTGAAGAAATATTATCCAGTGACTGGGTTTCAGTTGAAATTCGTTTCGGCCCGGGCAAAAGCCAGAAAGCATGCAGGTTCACAGTGCCTGAGGGCGAGGGCCAGGGTGTGCCCCCTGAAGATTATGCCTACCGGGATTATGTCGAAGTACCATTTGAGGTTTGGAACATAGATGATAATAAACAACTTATGGTATCATTCCGTGATCAGGAAAGAGACGGTGGATTTAACCTTATAGAAAGGGACATTGACGATGATATATCAGGCCGTGAATATTTCTTTGTTAATGCTGTGGAATACAGTGAATCTGCGCCTCATCCTAAAATAGCAAAGGACGGAGGCTACACATACAAACAACTTTATTTCTTCTGGCCGACCCTGCCGGAAGATTCAATTTGGAATCCATCATCATTACCTGAATCGAAGATAAGAATACAGTACGGCACATTCTCACTCGTCAATGAACTAAGCTCCGTGACAGTGCTTGCCGATGATAAAAAGAACAAGGAACTGCATGTTGACCACCATGAATTTGCTATGATAGTCACAAATGAGGAAAACGAAAAATTTACTATTCTTGAAGCCAATGACGGAGGACTGGGTATCTCATATGATGAAGGTAAAACATGGGAACAGATCAAAAACGGATATATCACCACACAGTTCTATGGCGTTGCTAAGAAGCCGGGATTTCACGAGTATATAGGAGGCATGCAGGATAATGGAACATGGCAGTCCCCCGCAGGTCAGAACGCCTCATCATCATCAGAGTACGATGATAAGATCGCAGGTGACGGGTTTGAAGCGTTATGGCACCCCGTTTATCCACACAGAATTATCGGAAGTGCATATTATAACCGGTTTTACGTAACAAATGACGGCGGCGAAACATGGGAAAGCGCCTATGAAGGTATAAATGATGACGGACCCTTTATTTCAAGATTATCACACTCGATACTTAAGCCTGATGTTATATTTGCTGTTGGAAGCAAAGGTGTTTTCAGGCATAAAAATTTCGGACTGGGCAGATACGGCTGGGAGCTGGTTGAAATAGAAGACGGATGGAGCATTAATAACACTGTTACAAGCTGGCATAACGTTGAGGTTTCTTTAGCTACCGACACTATAGTATGGGCCGGAGCAGGTATGTACAATAAGCCTGAACTGCATATTTTCGTTTCAAAAAACGGCGGCGACAGCTTTAAGCCGGTATCAGACTATACTGATGTCAAGCTGGGGTATATCACCGGAATAGCTACACATCCTGTTGATCCTAATACAGCATATGTATTGTTCTCCCTGAAAGGAAAGCCAAAAATACTGCGGACAACAGATTTGGGCAACAGCTGGAAGGATATCAGCGGATTTGGCCGGAATGATTCAAGCAGCAGAGGCTTTCCTGATGTTATGGTTTATTCCCTGCTTGTAATGCCAAAGAATACAGATATTATATGGGCAGGAACAGAAATAGGAATATTTGAATCGTACAATAACGGATATACATGGCATTATGCTGATAATGGATTACCGCCCGTTTCAGTATGGAATATGTATATCCAGGATAATAATATTATTGTAGCTACACACGGCCGGGGTATATGGTCACTTGACCTGGATGCTGTGAATCTCATAGAAAAAATACCGGGAGATAAAGTATCCGAAATAAAACTATATCCTAATCCTAACAACGGAGAATTTAATATTGTTATTGAAAACAATTATCTGGGAGATTTGAAATTTCAGGTGTTCGATATGAATGGAAAAATAATTGCTGACTTTAAAAGGACAAAATCATCAGTAATTTATGAGTCATCATTCAAACTTGATAATATAGATGCCGGAAATTATTTTATTAAAACAATAATGGGCAATATGTCTTCAACCATGAAAATAGTTATAAGATAAAGCTTCCGGTATAATTATTCTTTTAGTTTATTACTGTTAACAACAATCCCCCGTTTATGACTAATTTATTATATTTGCAAATTTGAATAATTCATTACCTGATAATACATGAGTGAAGAAAGCAGTAATATTTATCCTGTATTTGACTGGATATTACTGAGAAACAGCAAAGAGAAACATTTAAAACAGCGTGCAAAGGTAATCTGGATGTCAGGTTTATCAGGTGCAGGAAAAAGTACATTAGCTGCAGGCTTGGAAAGAAGGTTGTTTGAAAGGAACTATCTTACCCAGATAATTGACGGTGATAATGTGCGTACAGGATTAAATAAAAACCTTGGTTTTTCGGATGAGGACAGGAAGGAAAACCTGAGAAGGATTGCTGAACTTTCAAAACTATTTATAAATTGCGGGG
>CAZFHF010000141.1:0-7857 GCA_964518655.1 uncultured Bacteroidales bacterium
CACACTGCCCATGACAGAATTTTATCAATAAAGAAAAAGATAATAGCATATTCATCATTAGCTGCCTCTATATTGATCCTGGCAGGATTGTTTCTTCTTATTAATTATCTTAATATAGGGCAAAGAAGCGTCCTTACTGAAAGACTGCAAAAAGAAGAAGCAAAAGGCACACCTGCAGAGGCCAGTGAAGAAGCAGAAAGTCCCGTGCCTGAACTTACATCCGACTCATTTTCAAATGTTGTTGATATAAAAGAAACAATAGCCGGGGAAAAAGAGATTATGCCTGTAGCATCCCGTGCCCCGGCCTTATCTGAAAAAATATTTACTGCAGAGAATGCGGATAACATGAAACCTGTTGCAGCCTCCGAAAAGACCGAAGTACTATCCGAACCTCTTGCCGCTGCAGAAATTCCTGGTGCTGAGGATCTTAATAAAATAGAAAAAACCAAATCAGAAGATATTGGTATGATGGAAGATAAAGCGGATTATAGGGCTGAAAGCATGAAATCTGCGGGATTCAGAACTGCCAGGAGCAAAAGCAGGGTAAAATATGCCAAAAAAGCTGAACTAACCGGAGGCCAGGTGGAACAACCAGCAGCGCCTTCTGCTTCGGAAAATATTGAAGTTATTGATATTGTTGAGAATAATGCTGAACTTATTATAAAAGCTGATACTGAATATGCTGAGGTTGAAGAGTACAATGATATGGACATTATGCCTGTTAAGGAAAAAGAAGCAGAAGAAGCGAAAGTGGAAGAAGAGGCATATATTGCTATTGAAGAAATGCCAAAATTTAAGGGAGGAGATCTTGATTTGTTCAAGAAATGGATTGCTCAAAACCTTCGTTACCCGGAAATAGCTGTTAAAAACGGAATAAGCGGAAAAGTATTTGTGCAATTTACAGTAGATGAAAAAGGGAAGGTTGTTGATGCTAAAGTAGTCAGGGGCGTTGATGCGGCACTTGATGAGGAAGCCCTGAGAGTAATAGAATCATCACCGGACTGGGAACCCGGCAAGCAAAGAGGTAATGCAGTAAAAGTCCAGTTTACTTTTCCGGTAGTTTTTACGCTTCAGTGATATTTATAATATCTTTAATAATACTTTGATTTCTTTTTACTTTTCTTCTTTTTATGCTTGATCGAATAAGTCTTTCTTTTCTTAGGCTCCTTATATTTTTCATTCCTGGGTAAATCTGATTTCTTCGGTATCATCAGATTTTTTCTTTCCTGCATATCTTTGGTACCGCTACATCCTGCTGCAATCAGTATTACTATGACATAAACAAAAAAGATCCTTTTTTTTACAAAGTTGATTTGCATAATTAGTAATTCTTGGTTTAAGCATTTCAAAATTGAAACAAAACAAACGTCAGTAAATTGATTTCCGATCTAAGTCAGTATCAGTTTATACGTTTTTTACTAACATGAGTTATAGGATACCATATGAAAATATAATAATTCCCGAAGTCTTTCAATACAATTTTAATTATAAAAATAGAAAATAATTATCAGCATTTACTAATAATATCATATATACATAAAACTTAATATTAAAATTAACTATTTAATTAATAGAATATTATAATTTTACTTATAATATAATAATATAGTTATAATATTAGATTACTTCTTATGTATTTTTTATAGTAAATACAACCTTAAGCTTTCGTTTCAAGATAATTTTAATTATTAAGCCATGGCAAATCCAAAAATTAATGAAACTGAAGTTAAAAAAATAACAGAAGGAGTCTACAGAAAGGTTTTTTACCTGAAAAATCTAATGACATCAATTGTGGATTACACTATCGGACCTGCTGAAAAACCAGAACCCTTGCACTTTCATCACCATGAACAGATTTCTTATATTGCCAAGGGACAAATATTTGTAATTATCGGTGAGAAAAAGAAACATATGAAGAAAGGAGATGTTTTTTATATTCCTGCAAATACACCTCATTCAATTCAGTTATTAAGTAAGGATGTCAGAATTGTTGATAGTTACAGCCCTGTTATGGAAGAGTTATTTTAAATTATTTTGCAAGGTATGTAAAATTTCTTCACTCTTAAAAGCAGGATTTACCCGCTGGCAGCCAACACTTTATAAATCTATATCGGGAATAAATTGGTGGTGTGCTTTACTATTTAATAAAAAAAAGTTGTTGCAAGGGGTTACTTTTTGATAGTTCAGTGTATTAAACAATACCATGTTCATAAAACAACCTGTTATAAACAACATCTAAAAAAGCCGGCCGTTATATGTAATTCTGTTAATAGCCAATGTTCTGTCTACTTATATAAATTAGACATCCGGCCGGTCATTATTCCAGAAACATTTTTAATAACATATAGCTGAAATATTCAGTGGAATCAGGAATGAATTACCAACTATTTAATGGGGATTTACACAGGGGGTATTGGTATACAGAATAATATATCAACAAAAGACTTAAATAAACTTAATTTTTTGCCAGGTTTATTATTATTTTGCTCTTTGTACTATCATTACTGAACCAGCAGTACTTATTTCAATTCTTTTATTACCATCTTTCGCAAAATATTCTTCAGTATTTCCGGTTTCAATCCTGTCATAATTATGCTTTTTCTCCTCAAGGGCTAATTTTATATCATGCAGGCTTTCTTTTTCAAGATCACAGTTAATGTATGCATAATAGAAATCACGCAGTGACTCTATGTCATAACCAAGAATCAGGTCTCTCCATGTAATATATTCTCCGCCTGTATTTACATTATTGAATCTCTCTATCATATCGTGATTAATTACTATTACCGGTTCACCGGATATATTATAGGTGGTTACTTTAGTATTATCATTACCATTATAATGATTCTTATTTACAACAGAAATTTGTGATTTGATATGTAAATTAAACATCCATGATATCACCAGTAGTAAAAAGATAATTTTCTTCATTTTTCGGTCATTAATTAGTTTCAGATAAATAAAATCTACTTTCTTTTGTTAAACCCTGGTTAATTCTTTAAGTATTTTGTCCGATAAGCTTAAATCTTTTCCTCTATCTCTCTTTTAAATTCAATATGGCTTGCCTGAAGCTGTTTTGGTAATAATTTCCATTAACTTATTCACCTATATATACTGTAACTTTATATTTATGTTAGAAATTTGTGACTAGTATCAAATTTGATGATATAAATCATCATTAAAAGGTGATAATCATCATCTTCATTTAAATTCAGGAAAAATTAACAGGTTTTAATTATTTAATAATGAGATATTAAAAGTATATTTCACAATACTTTATGTAATAGCAGTTTCATGGAATTTTTACATTAAAAACCTAACACATCAATGCTGGGGATTGATGAATCAATAGGAATAGTATTTATACTTACTGCCTTTCTTCGGGCCAGTTCGTATCGAATTTTGGCAAGTGGTATATCAGGATTGGTAATATCCACCTGAATACTGAATTCAGTGAAGGTTTTTCCAACATTCATTGTCGGTTCATCGGCAAATAAATTATTGTTTCTCAAGTATTTTTCAATTTCTGCAACATGTTCATTTGATACGTTAAATAGGATCATTACCTTATTTTCTGCATTAACTACTCCATACAAATTAAGTAGTAACATCTTAAGCAGATCAATCTTATATGAATTTTTCTTTAATGCCGGGTTTATCCATATACCTGTTTCTGAGTCCATTACAGTATCAATGATTTTAAGTCCGTAATTATTTATTGCACTTCCGGTTTGGGTAATCTCCACACCAATATCAGCGCCTTTGTTTTTTACTTTGGCCTCAGTCTTGCCCCATGTTTCATATACTATTACTCCCTGTTTTACTTTTGGAGGAGTTTTGTATTTCTGCACTGAGAATTCGGCAAATCTGTTAAATTCCCCAATATCCTTTAATATTTCATGTACCCAGTTAAGAGTAATATAAGGCATTTCAGATACAATAGTGATTACACTTTTTTCATTGCAAATGTTTTTTAAAAAGCTTTGAATATCACTATAATTATTTTCCTTATCAATAATTCCAACAATATTTACATATCCTCTCTTAAGGGACAGCACTTTTTCCAGTTCAATCCTTGTATTATATTCATATTGAAGCTCTAATTTCCTTTCATATATCCAGTCATCACCTGCTATTGCCACATCAAGTTCATTAATGCCCAGCTGTGAACCAAACTCCTGGGGACGCCCGTCCCAGCCAAATAAATAATTTATACTGTTAAATTTGCTGGGCCCTCCGGATTCGTATCCTGATGTTTTAAAACCGGCGATCTCCATGAGTTCAACCAGATTACCGCCTCTTCTGGGATCTGCCAGTGAACCTGCAGGCATCCCGATTTTTAAATTCTGTTCTTCCATAATTATATTGTTATTCCTGTATATTTATTTTGAAGCCGGGAACACTATTTTTCAATAAACTCGAGTTTATTGTCCGCTGATATTCTCCTGTAGTAACACGAAGTATGAGGTAATCCATTTTCTCTTTTTGCATGGCATGCTCCTTTGCCAACTTGAGTTACCAGATATAAAAGTGAATTCTGCTCGCAGTTTATTCTGATTTCGTTTACTTTCAGCAAATCTCCTGACGTTAATCCTTTTTTCCATATTTCCTGCCTTGTCCTGCTATAAAAAGTAGCATATCCGCTCCTGCGGGTTTCCTCAAATGCCTGACTATTTGCAAATGCTAAAATTAACACTTCTTTGGTTTTATAATCCTGTGTTATCACAGGAATAAGATCTTTACCATCCGGCCCAAAATCCAATAGTAATTCCCCTGTATATTCTTTACTCATTATCTAATTGATTTTATATTTTATGAACAACTAAATAAGGACACTAAAGTAATTTTTAGTTTGGAGAAAATAAAATTTTACAATGTTATATTTATGCGGATTTTTAGTTAAAGATCTCACTTAAATAGTCTAAAATCAAAGTGTGCATTATTTTATAAAGCAATTACCATGTGATTTTATATTTAGCTTATCGCAGGCTCATATTAAAATGATATCGTCATCACTCTTATTATTGGTACTAAAACAAACCTTATTTTTTAAATATTTAATAGCTTGTGAATAAATAATTTTTTGTAAATTATTAATAATATTAATTTTATTATCAAGTAATTATTGCTTTTTTAAGATACTGCAGATATAATATTATTTTAAACCTTCTAAGCTTTGGCCATGAACAGTTATTTTAAAATTAAATTCCTTAGGATATTTAAGTGCTTAATACTGGTTTTATTATTTTTTACATTTACAACTTCGATATACGGTGAGACTTGGTATACTTTAGTTTCCGGCAGTTGGGAAGATTCATCTATATGGACATTGGATCCTTCCGGGGCATTACCGGATAATCCTTTTAATTATACTCCAACAACTTCACCGACAAGTGCCACGGATGATGTAGTAATACTCACAGGGAGAACGGTTACTATTCAACCCGGAAATGATAATAAATCAAATGCAATATTGACCATTCAAGGACGGCTGAATTTTACTACAACCACAGGACACAGCTTTTCAGAGATTAGAGGAGGCGGAAAAATATTGCTCTCAGCTGACAACTTCCCGGCAGGGGACTCGACACATTTTATTACTGCCGGGCAGGGTGAGGGTACTGTCATTTATTACGGCAACAGTTATAATTTAAACAATGAAAGGACCTTCTACAACCTGGAGGTTAACCTTGATGATCCTTCAAATACTCTTACTCTTCTTGCAGATTACCGGGTTAACGGGAGTATGGCAATAACCAGAGGGGGACTGCAGATAAATGACAACTCCAGCACAACAAGGCTAAACCTTACAGTTAATGGAGATGTAACGGTTGCTGACGATGGAAGGATAAGCGTTGGAACGGCAGATGCATACAGCGCTGCTGCTGCTGCAGGCTATGGTAATTTTCACAAGGGATACCATGTATTTACAGTAAATGGTGATTTCACTAACTACGGTAATATCCGCCTTACAAACCAGGCAGTGCCACATTACCAGAACCGCACTACTACCGGTGCTGTTTCCCTGGTTTTCACAGGTGCCTCAAATAACACATTCCAGTGTTATGACACTACTGACCTGTACATTCTTGTTGTAAACAAGGGTACTGACCAGACATATGAGCTTGCTCTGTATTCAGGGGATATAAGTTACTTCGGCCTGTTCTGCACAAATGACGATGCAATGGATGCTACTATCGCAACACATCCTGAAAACAGGAAAGCATTATGGATCCAGGCAGGCACCCTTCGTCTTACAGGTGAGCTTTTAATCCCTTCTTTAACAGAAGGGGGGAATGACTTTGCTATTGGTGAAAATGCAAAATTTCTTCTTGACGGTGAAAATGTCGAGGTTTATTCAACAACAACCACAGCATTTGACTTTTCAGGATTATCATATTCAACACCAAATGGAATTCAAAATGGTACCGGAGACCAGGGAACATATTTATACGGAGATCTTGTAATTAATAACGGCTTTTATTCTTCAGGCAACAGCTCCGGCATGTGTTACCGCGACGAAGCTGCAGGCAGCCTTGAGGTAAATGGCGGAGAAATAAATCTTACACAGCTTAGAATAAGCGGATTTTCTGCCACCGGTTATTACAGTTACATCCAAACTGGCGGTATTGTCCGCATAAGGGGAAACGGCGAGATTAAACATGCCGATCCTATTTTCGGCCTTGTTGATCCTGATATGACATTTACAATGACCGGAGGTCAACTAATTCTGGATGCAACTTCAAATGCAGGAGCAATAAGAATTGAATCCACATATGATAAAGTATATGTTTCAGGAGGCGAGCTTATTATTGATTATAATAACACCTCAACCATATATTCAACAGCACCCTTTTATGATGTTGATATTCTTACAGGTTCAAATGTCGATCTACTATACACATTTACGGTACTGAATGATTTCACCCTTGAAAACGGGATAACCTTTGATCATGATGGTAATAACGTATCCATAGGTGGTGATTTTACAATTAATACCGGTGCAACATATGTTTATAACCCGGCAGAGCCAAATACTACAACAATTAACGGTTATGATGACAGCGAGTTAGCGTTTTTAAATATCAGCGGTGCGAGTGAACAGTTTTTCTGGCGTATGATAATAGATAAGCCTCAGGATAAAGTTGTTTCGCTTGCTTCCAGTAAATCAGGAGCTGATCTTGAAGGCACATCAAATGTCTTATTACACATTGACGGTGATGCTTTCATTCTTCAGAGTGGTATTCTTGATCAGGGTTATCATAGTGTAAGATTCAATATAGATACTCTAATAAATTATGGCACTCTCGGTATTTATGATCCTGCAAGTGCTACACCTGATGCGACATCAAATGGTAACAATGATCTTGTATATTTTAATTCTGATCCTTTTGAAATGTTTACTGATGATAATTCGCAATTCGGAAATGTCAGGCTTAGTAGTCAGAATCAGATAATTACATTAAACAGTAATGTATATATGCAAAGATTGGACTGGGGACATGGGCGAATGAATCTGCGTAATTATAATCTTAAACTTGATGAACTGTATCTAAACCTCGATCCTGCAGAAACTGTAGGAGGACTTCCTTCGGTGGAGGACATGTTCATTACATCCGGGTTCGCATCAGATGGTGGTTTAACAATATATATACCATCAAACGGCATTGACCCAACGGAAGGAGATGATGTATTTGAATTTCCTGCAGGTATAGGTACTGATGGTGTAGATTTCACCTTGGGAGGAAATTCAAAATATACTCCCGGTTTGCTTACTATAAGTAATGTCAGCGATGATGGTTATGTTACTGTTAACCCTGTGGATACGATATTACCTACAACCAATCCGAGCGGAAA
>CAZFHF010000142.1:0-7778 GCA_964518655.1 uncultured Bacteroidales bacterium
AAATATAAAAAAGGGACAGCGCCCCTTGCTGGTAACGGCGGCAAGACGTAGTCCCCAGAACACTGTACTTTCATTGGCACTCCCGGCAGGGGCGCTGTCCCTTTTTCTTTTATGTACCATATTTCGTATTTTATCAATAATCCCCTGCCCTTAATCAAAGTTATCTTACCTTATTTAATTAGTTTATTACATTTGGTTAACAAAACTCTAATTAACCCTAAGAAACCATGAAAAGATTTATTGTTTTTTTAGTAATTGCCATCCTTATCTCGTCTTTTATCTCACACTCAGGCAACAATAAAAAGAATACGGGTGAAGCCAAAAATGCAGATTCCGGGCAATACGATATAGAAAAGGGACAGCGCCCTCGCTGAGGGCGCTGTCCCTTTTCTCACTTTTCTATTATCCAAAGATTTAATATATTTATCCCCTAATTAACCTACTCTTTGTTTGATGAAAAAAATTGTAATAATTGTAGCAGGCGGAAGGGGAAAAAGAATGAAATCAGAAATCCCCAAGCAGTTTCTCCCCCTCTATGGATTCCCTATATTAATGCATACAATAAAGAAATTTTACAGGTATGATAATTCCATAGGAATAATTGTTGTTCTGCCTAAAATTCAGATCAAAGTATGGAAGAAGTTTTGCAGGGATTATAAGTTCGATTACAAACATGATATTGTCCAGGGCGGGGTTACCAGGTTTCATTCTGTAAAAAACGGCTTATCAAGGGTAAAGGGGGAAAATATGCTCATTGCAGTACATGACGGGGTAAGGCCTCTTGTCAGCCTTGAAACGATAAGAAGGTGTTTCAAAAAAGCTGAAATCTCAGGAAATGCGATACCTGTTATTGACATCCCCGAGTCAGTGAGAAAAGTTGAAAAAGGAGGAAATATCCCGGTTGACAGATCACATTATAAACTTATACAAACACCGCAGATATTCAATTCCGATGTTTTACTCAAATCATATAAGCAGGAATATAAATCGTATTTCACTGATGACGCCAGTGTCGTTGAAAGCATTGGCGTTTCAATAAACCTTGTCCCGGGAAATAAAGAAAACATCAAAATTACCACCCCCTCCGACCTGGTGATCGCAGAATCATACCTGAAGAGCACACAATATTATTATATATAAGAGAAAAGGGACAGCGCCCTTCGCAGGGGACAGCGCCAAGACGCAGTCCCCTTTTCCCAGGGGCGCTGTCCCTTTTCTTCCTTTTTCAGTCCACTTCAATAAGATTGAATGGTATGTGGAGCAGAGATTGAAAAACCTCTCCTGCTTCCTGGATCACCTCATCGTCCGATTCATAATACCAGTTTACCGTGATAGCCTTTTTATTACTGTATTTCACCTGGATGTTTTTCAATATATGAAACAGCCATTTTGAAGAACTGGTGTTGATATAAATAAGGCTGAAGTCAAGAGTGATATTTTTCCTGAACCTGCTAGCACACTTGTTTAACAAGCTATCCAGCTCCTTATAAAACTCAGTCGGATCCTCCTCTTTGGATGTGCCTGAAACCACGATTAATCTATCCTTGTCAAATACGCTAACAGAAGGTGTATTTATCGTTTCTTTTATTGGGACGTGAAACATAATTTCTATATTAAAAATATTAGAATAATAAAAAACCTTCTATCTTCGTGACCTGAAAAACCGTTGATAAAAAAGTAAGAATTCCGGAAATTAAAATTACTGATTCTTATTGTTTAATGCAACAATTAGTGAGTGATATTTGTTAATCCAGTCTGATGACTGTAATCACGGATAAATTATTGACCTGTTAAATTTTATACAGCTCATATTTGAATTAGCTTACCGACAAAATATGCTGGTTTGCCGATTATATTTTTTTCAACTGGTTATGTAAAACTATTTTTACAGTATATTATAGGGTACCTGATTTTATGATGAACATATAATTAAATTTATTTACCATGTACTTAAAAACCGGAACGCTTCTGGCAGTATTATTTATAGGATCAATTTGTTATTCGCAGCCTGACAGTATTTATTCATTTACGTTAAATGAAGCCCGTGACTATGCCCTGGCAAATAATTACGAGGCCATAAATGCCCAGCTTGAGATCCAGAGGGCAAAGAAAAAGGTTTGGGAAACAACAGCCATAGGATTACCACAGGTCCAGGGCTCATTAACATACCAGCATATTCCCGGTGATATACCGACAATAAATTTCGGTGAACAGATGCTTCCCTTATTTTCAATACTGGATTCCCTGCATCCCGGCGCATTCTCATCATTCGGCGATGAGATGAGCTCGGGGGAGTCAGCAATAGCAGTGAAGGATGCCACAACATACGGATTTACCGTTTCACAACTGGTCTTCAATGGTGAGTATATTGTCGGGCTTCAGGCAGCAAAGACCTTTCTTCTGCTGTCAGAAAACGCCCGGGAGAAAAATGAGCTGGATACAAAGGAAGCTGTAACGACCTCATATTATACAATACTTGCCCTTGAAAGAAACAAGGCAATTATTGATTCATCAATAGCTAACCTGGAATCAACATTAAATGAATTCAGGATCATGAACCAGAACGGGTTCATAGAAGATACGGATGTCGATCAGATAGAGCTGACACTAAGAAATACACAGAATGCAGCAAGGACCCTCGGCCAGCAAGTAGAACTGTCATACAGGCTGTTTAAAATACTCCTGGGTATAGGGCTTAATTCAGAGGTAAACCTTGCTCAGGATATCGAGGAGTTCCTTGTTTCAATAAACGTCAATGATCCTGTTCTTAATGATTTTGATATTGCAGATAACATTGATTTCAGGATGATGCAGACACAGGAGAAAATAACACAGTTAAGCCTGAGGAGGGAACAAAGCAAATACCTTCCCATGGTGTCAGCTTTTTATTCATATACTGACATAACGAACAAGGCTGATTTTGATTTTACCATAAACCATATTATCGGGGTGAATGTCAGCTTCCCGATATTTACCAGCTGGCAAAGGCATGCACAAATACAGCAGGCAAAGATCCAGTTTGAACAGCAGAAAAACATTACAACCCTTGCATCGGAAAATATTAAACTGCAGCTTCAGCAGGCTGAATATGACCTTAAGCAGTCAATAGAAAAATATAAAAATGAGCAGTTCAATATTGAGCTGTCGCAAAAAATATATAACAAGACGCTTATAAAACACAGGGAAGGAATCGCTTCAAGCCTTGACCTAACACAAGCGCACAACCAGTATCTCACAAGCAGTTCAAATTTTACAAACTCGATACTTGAATTATTAAACTCAAAGCTTAATTACGACAAAATAGTGAACAACCTTTAGTAACATTAAAAAACATATACAATGAGAGTAAAATTAATATTTGGATTAGTTATTTTATTAGCAGCATGTAATACAAATAATCCGGAATCAATAAGAAAAAAGATAATCGCCAAAAAAGAACAGATCACCAGGATAAATTACAGCATCAAAAAGCTTGAAGACAAGCTTAATACTGATTCAACAAATTCAAAATTCCATATCCCGGTAAATTTAAAGAAAGTAAAATACGAGCAGTTCAGGCATTATATCGAAGCACAGGGAAATGTTGAGTCAGTAGAAGATGCCAATATAAGTCCTGAGATGGGCGGGCAGATAAAGAAAATACATGTCCGTGAAGGAGAACGGGTAATGAAAGGGCAGCTGCTGGTATCATTAAATACCGATGTTACCGAGAGTACTATACAGGAAGTAGAAACAGGCCTTGAGCTGGCAAAAAAGCTATATGACAAGCAAAATTCTTTGTGGGAGCAAAAGATCGGCTCCGAGATGCAGTTCCTGGAAGCCAAGAACGCATATGAACAGGCGGAAGCAAGGTTAAAGACTCTTAAGGCACAACTGGAGATGTCAAAGATAAGGGCCCCGTTTAACGGCATTGTCGATAATATATCAATGAAGGAAGGTGAACTCAGTGTTCCGGGTTACGGCATCCTGCACCTTGTTAACCTCAACAAAATGAAGATCCTGGCCGAGGTCTCGGAGACATACCTTCCGAATGTTACCAAAGGTAAAGTAATAGAGATATCTGTCCCCACATACCCGGACTTAAAACTGAAGGTTCCTGTTCACAGGACAGGCAACGTTGTGAATCCCGCAAACAGAACATTCGAGATTGAAGTAAGGATCGGAAATCCTGATTATAAGCTTAAGCCCAACATGATAGCAGTGCTTAAAATAAATGACCTGACAATAGATTCGGCAATCATTGTTCCTTCAAATATTATAAAAAAGGATATCATAAAGACCGGGGAAGGGGAATTCAAGGAATTCCTGTTTGTGGCTGAAGAAATTGATAACCGCATGATAGCAAAGAAAGTGTATGTCAAGACAAGCGAGACATATAACAACAAGTCTGTGATCGCCGAAGGCCTTGAGCTTAACCAGATGGTCATAGTTGAGGGTTATAACACCGTTTCCACAGGTACTGAAGTAAGGGTTGAAAATGTTGTAAATAACTAAATAATACCAGATAATGAGTCCAGAAAGTGAAGCAAAGAAACTGAACGAAAAGGTAATCCGGGAGTTTAAGCTTACCACCTTAGCATTAAAAAATAAAACATCAGTATTTCTGATATTTCTTATAATCATTGGTTTCGGCCTGTATTCATACAGAAAAATGCCGAAGGAGCTGTTCCCTGACATAGCACTGCCCTGGATAATGGTGCAGACCATTTACCCCGGGAACCCCCCTATTGATATCGAAAACCTGATAACACGGCCTATAGAAAAGGAGATAGAGCCGATAAAAGGGATAAGCAACCTCACTTCAACATCAACACAGGATATGTCATTCATCCTTGTTGAGTTTAATCCTGATGTCGATATAAAAACAGCAGAAGATGAGGTGAAGAATGCCGTGGACAATGCCAAGTCAGACCTGCCCAATGATCTGGACAGGGACCCTATTGTCGCTGATATCGACTTTTCGGAATTCCCGATACTTAACATTAACCTTTCGGGAGACTACAGCACCACCGAACTCAAAAAATATGCAGAGATACTTGAAGAAAGGATAGAAACCGTCCCGGAGATCTCCAAAGCAGATATAACAGGAATAAGCGAGAGGGAGATACAGATAAATGTTGATCTGCATAAGCTGGAGGCTTTTCAGCTGAGCTTTAACGATGTGTCAAATGCCATAATGTTCGAAAATATGTCGATATCCGGAGGCGAGATCAAGCTGGAAGGGACACGCAGGTCAATACGTACTATCGGCGAATTTGAAAATATGAAGCAGATCGAGGATATAGTGGTAAAAAGAGACCAGGGAAACATCGTCTATCTTCGTGACCTGGCAGAAGTGGTTGATGCCTTTGAAGAACCATCAAGCTACACAAGGCTTAACGGACAGCCCGTTGTTTCATTGCAGGTGGTGAAAAAAGGAGGTGAGAACCTGCTTTCAGCAACGAAAAAGATTAAAAACATCCTGGCAGAGGTTGAAGAAGAAAGCCTCTTCCCTGACGATTTAAATATCACCATCACCAATGACCAGTCGTCGTTCGTTGAAAAACAGCTACACAGCCTCGAGAACAGCATGATAATAAGTATGATCTTCGTGATAGTTGTGCTGTTCCTGTTCCTGGGGACAAGAAACGCCTTGTTTGTCGGACTGGCAATACCGTTATCCATGTTCCTTTCATTTATCGTCCTTAACCTCATAGAATATCAGGTTAACATGATAGTGTTGTTTGCTTTGATCCTGGCTCTGGGGATGCTGGTTGACAACGCCATTGTTGTTGTCGAGAACATCTACCGGTTCGTTGACCAGGGATATTCGAAATTTCAGGCAGCAAAGCAGGCTGTCGGAGAAATAGCTGTGCCTATAATTGTATCTACTGCTACGACGCTTGCTGCATTTCTCCCGCTTGCATTCTGGAAAGATATTGTCGGTGAGTTCATGAAATTTCTGCCTATTACACTTATAATAGTATTAACATCCTCGTTGTTTGTTGCACTCGTGATAATACCGGTTTTCTCATCGTCATTTATTAAAAGTGATGAGAATCATGCCAAAGTTAACAAGAAAAAATCCTACAGGATTGCTGCCGTATTTATCGGGTTAATGATATTGTTTTACATTTTCAAGGTATATGTGCTGGCCAACCTGCTGCTCTTTGCACTTATAATTACCCTTTTAAACGTGTTCCTTTTTGCCAGGGTCGGAAAATGGTTCAAAAATGTCTTCCTGGTAAAGCTGGAAAATGCATACGATAAATTACTGCATTTTTCTATCCGCGGGTTAAACCCTGTATGGTTTCTTGCAGGGACTTTTGTCCTGCTGTTCATAACCATCATATTTTTCATGGCACGAAGGCCTAACATACTGTTTTTCTCGAATAACGACCCTGATTATATAAATATTCTTGCTGAGTTACCTGTGGGAATTGATATTGATGAAGCAGAAAGGTTCTCAAGGATATTTGAAAAAGACATTAATAATATTGTCGAACCCTATGATGATATTATAGAATCAAAGCTTATTAATGTCGGTGAGGGCGCAGTCCTGGAAAACGACATGGACTTCTTTGCAAACAAGGATAATAAATGCCTTATGACCATCTCTTTTGTCGATTATGACAAGAGAAAAAATGTTAATACCTCAAAAATAATGAAGCAATTAACTGATTCATTGACTAACAGGTATCCGGGAGTTCAGGTTGCCTTTGAAAAGAACAGCATGGGACCTCCTACCGGCGCCCCGATAAATCTGGAAGTTGCCGGCAAAGAATATGACAAGCTGATCACTGTTGCCGATACAGTAATGCAGTTAATTGAAAATGAAAGGATAGCAGGAATAGAAGGATTGCAGATGGACCTTGATATAGGTATGCCGGAGATGATCGTTACAATTAACCGTGATAAGGCAAGAAGGCTGGAAATGTCTACTGCGCAGATCGCAAGTACCATAAGGACGGCATTGTTCGGAACGGAGATCTCGGATTTCAAGATCGGAGAGGAGGAATTTCCCATCCAGCTGAGATCACAGGATAAGTTCAAAAATGATATTTCGGCATTGATGAATCAGAAGATCACCTTTATGAATAACCAGGGTAAATGGCTGAGCATCCCTATATCGTCAGTTGCCGACTTTGAGTACGGCTCAACATACGGAGCTGTGAAAAGAAAAGACCTTGACAGGGTAATTACCATATATTCAAATGTTATAGAAGGATATAATGCAAATAATATCAATGACCAGATAAAGGCTATTCTGGCTGATTATGACATGCCTAACGGATACAGCTACAAATTTACGGGAGAGCAGGAAGATATGCAGGAATCCATGGCCTTTCTGAGCAATGCATTCCTTATAGCCCTGGCGCTGATAATGCTTATCCTTGTAACACAGTTCAATTCAATCATCAGGCCCTTCATTATATTTACAAGCATATTATTCAGCACTATTGGCGTCTTTGGCGGTATTGCCATTTTTAACATGGATTTCGTTGTTACAATGACTGGCATAGGTATTGTCGCCCTTGCCGGAGTGGTAGTAAATAATGCTATTGTGCTTATCGACTATATAGAGCTGTTGAAACTGAGAAAGAGAAGGGAGCTGGGAATAGCAGACGATGCTTTTCTTCCTGTCAACTATGCAACACAGTGTATTGTTCAGGGTGGCAGGACAAGGCTGCGCCCGGTGCTTCTGACCGCAATAACAACAATACTGGGATTAATACCCATGGCTATTGGACTGAATATAGATTTTGCATCACTACTCAAGAGCTTTGATCCTAATATGT
>CAZFHF010000143.1:0-3242 GCA_964518655.1 uncultured Bacteroidales bacterium
AAAATTGTCTTATATCTGACATAGTTTTCTGAGGCAAATAAGTATCCCTTGTAATAATTGTTTGTTCCCCAAGAGTTTTTAACCAAATAGTATTTGGCATTATCCTTGTGTTTGCTGATTCCTATGATATGCATACTGTGATCATCTGTTGTTGTGTAATTATCAAATCCTTCCTGTCTTATTTCCTGCGTGATAATCCTTTGCTTACCCTTATGGCTAATCATATTCAGTTGTTCATTTTCCGGCGGCAGAATATTACTTATTTCCTGCGTAGTATCTTCATTATTAACAGGTTCTGTCTCAGGGATCACAGCCAGTCCTTTTTTGAAGTCAAAACCCTTTTCACTTACATCCGTAGCCCATACAACTGTATAATTATTATAGACAGCACTATCAATTATCTCTATTAATTCATCCAGCGGTAGATTATATGCTTTACCCCATGACCAGTTATCAGGGAGTTCCATGATAAACTGAGAGTAAAACGGGTGATGAGAGAAAGATGTTACCAAAATATAGTCTTCAGGGATTAATTCAAGTCCTTGCTTATAATCCTGAGGCGTATATTTCTTATTATCAATATTGAATGTGTCAGGCGCATCACCAAGGTAAGAGTATAAGATATCTTCAAATCCTTCGTACCATAAGGAATTTAATTCATCCTTTTTGCTAACGACATCACTGACATAAGTTTTTAACTTAGAATCCATTTCACGATTGTAATTTTTTTCATTTACAACGTTGAAAGGATATATCTCTTCAGGCACTATTCCATATTTATTTATTATATCAATTACGTCATTTGCTTCTCCTCCGTCTGTGAAATTGATATGGCCGTGCATACGGACATATTTTACTGCCTTTTCAGTATATGCGTGTCTCACAATATATAATTCAGAAAGATCGTAAATACCCTGACCCTGCCTTAGCAGTTCAGATTCCAGAAGGGAAATAACTGCGAAACTCCAGCAGGTATTTGAATTATACTGGTCTTTAACAGGAGTTGCATCAAGAGTTTTAAGAAGCATAAAATCCGGATCATGAGGGATATAATCTTGCGCAGGAACTTTTGCTGATATTAACAAAAATGAAAGAAATAATATCTGTAAGAATAATAACTTTATTACCGGCATAGCTATCTTAATCTTTGCCTTAAATATGTGCAATTTTTTTTAAAGAAGCAATTAAACGTAGCCAGGGAACATTAATTATCAATTATTTTTAATTCGGTTCTCCTGTTTTGTGCTTTTCCTTCCACAGTATCATTTGATGCCACAGGTTGGGAGTAGCCATATCCTTTATAAGTTATCCTTTCTTCTGCAACAGATGAATTGATCAGGTATTCCACAACCGATTTAGCCCTGTTCTCAGACAACGTCTGGTTATATTCATATGATCCTGTGTTATCAGTATGACCGCTGATTTCTATTTTAATTGAAGGATAGTCGTGCAGGAACTTAATAACCTTGTCCAGTTCAATTCTTGATTCCTTCTTAAGATTATACAAGTCAGTTTCATAAAAAATATTCCTCAGTATTATGCTTTCACCGACTTTTATGGGCTGCATGGGAACATCCTTAAGAAATGGTTCGGTTTTTTCAAATATTCCTTTTAATGCAAAGTTTTCAGAGAAGAATAAATAATTCTTTTTTGATACATTAAGGCAATAGTCCTTATCTGTGGGCAGACAAATCAGAAATTCACCGGTTTCCTCATCAGAGTATGATTCAAAGATCATTTTTCCCGATTCCAGGTCAATAAGTTCAAATTTTGCTGCCAGCCTTTTCCTTGTATCACTGTCAAATACTATTCCTTTCATATATGAAACTTCCAGGGGCTGAACTTTATCATATAAATCAAAGACAAATATATCTTTTCCCATATTGGGATTCCTGTCAGATGAATAAAAGGCCTTATCACCTTTTGCATTTACAACCAGACCAATTTCTTCTTTATTGGTGTTAATCGGATATCCCATATTTTGAGGTATGCCCCACTTTCCTGCACTATCTTTACGGCTTATAAACAGGTCAAAACCTCCTAGGCCAATATGGCCGTCAGATGAGAAATACAGGGTTTGGTTATCATGATGAATAAAGGGAGACATCTCATGATTCATAGTATTTATCGTATCACCCAGATTAACCGGCTTTGACCAGTTCCCTTCACTATCTTTGGATGATGACCATATATCCAGCTGCCCTTTGCCGCCCGGTCTGTCACTGGCAAAATAGAGTATTTTACCATCGGCTGATAATGATGGCTGCGTTTCCTTATAACGCGTATTAACAGGTGTTTGGATGTTTTCAGGATAGGTCCAGGTGTCGCCTATCTTTTTGGAATAGTACAAGTCACACCTGCCTACACCTCCTTTTTTATTGCATGCAGTAAAAACCATCAACCTGCCGTCAGCAGAGATTGACTGTGCGCCTTCATTATCAGCTGTATTTAAAGGAATCCCGGCATTTTTCATCATTTCCCAGCCATCCCCGGCTTTATGACTTATAAAAAAATCTTCCTGCATTCCTCCATAGATACTGGTACTCTTAATCTGCCGGGTGATTATTAAAGTCTGTTCATCCGCGGAAAGACTCGGCCAGTATTCATCATTTGCAGTATTGACATTTGGACCCAGATTCTCAGGACTGAAATTTACAGGATTCTTAACAGCATATATTGAAAATTCACATCTCTCAATACCTTTTTTTGCTTTTTCAATTTGTCTGCTGCTTTTCTCATCCATTGCCAGGTATTTTTCATAGTTTGTTTTTGCTTCCTCATATCTTCCCAGCTTGTACTCAAGGTTTGCCTCTTTTATGAATCCTCTGGGATAGTACTCCGGATTAACTTCCATACCTTTCCTGTAAGTGCTGATTGCATATTCTATCTGATCATTGTCAACATATGCCTCAGCAAGGACAAAATACGCCTGGATAAGATCCTTGTCAAGTTCTATTGCTTCCTTTAAATAGCTTATAGCCTCAGAATAGTTGTTCATAGTATATTTTTGAATACCCATATTATAAGCTTTAATTGCCCTTTTTGATTCGGAATCAACATCATCCTGTGACAGTGCATTAAACAGGGTAGCAAATACAATTATTAATATTGATACTATAAACTTCATTATATTAATGATATTCTTTTTTTACCGCTGATTAAAATTACAAAAAATAATATTTTAAGAATACTATCCTGAGAGGATTTTACTACCAGGATAGTATACCATGAGGATATAAAAT
>CAZFHF010000143.1:3252-7776 GCA_964518655.1 uncultured Bacteroidales bacterium
GGACTTTATCTAAAATCCGGATCTAATTTGTATTTTCTTAGTCTGAAAAAATATTCAGTACTAAATATTAAAAATTTCTACAGTAAGTGATAAAAAGCTTAAAAAAAACTTAATACTTCCCTATAGAAAGGATTAAGAGTTTCTAATTGTTGAATGTTTCCAGCTTGGATACATCAAACAGACCGCTTTCAATAAGAATAGTATCAGGGTCTCCTCCTCTGATATAAAAATTAAACTGAAATGAACCCTTGATAACGTCTTCGTTGTTTGTTGTAAATGTAACCGAGCCTTCATTTGCCACAAAATAATTTGCCTGCCCGTCAAGGGAATATAAGCCCAGGCTCAGACCTTTATTTGCTATTGGATATGTTCCCAGCGTATCAACATTAAGAATTTTAAATCTGACGTACTGATTTTCATTATATCCAATAACTGAAGTGATTGAGTCACTTACTATAAGAAATGCAAATTCAGTTGCTGTAAAGGGAACGCCGTTAATATCACAAGTCATAGATGAATTGTAATTAACACCGTCATCATCATCCTTGTCACAACCAAAGAATACCAGGCCAAATAAGGCTATTGCTGTAAGAAGGAAAAGAATGTTTATTTTTTTCATATTGATAAGATTTATATAAAATATTACTTTGCGTATTTTTGACGCTAATATATATAAAATTACATTAATATTAAAATATTGGCTTCATTTCTGATTAAAATCCAAAAGCGCTTAACATTTTATTAAAAATTTCCGAATTTTCATATATACCTCTGAAATTTTCCGAACCCGGGCCGAAAGCAAATACAGGTACCATAACACCTGTGTGGCCTTTGGATGTATAACCTGCATCAACAATCCCTTCTTCCATGTCCCCGTTATTTATTCCCATACCTCCTGTTTCATGGTCGGCAGTTATAATTACGAGAGTATTTCCGTCTTTTTCTGCAAAGTCAAGTACTTTGCCAACAGCACGATCGAAGTCAAGTGTTTCTTCAATAATATAATCAGTATTATTCTGATGTCCGCCCCAGTCTATCTGTGAGCCTTCAACCATAAGGAAGAATCCGTTATCATTATTGGAAAGAATATTCAGAGCTGTTAATGTAGCGTCAGGCAGCATATTACCCCTTAAAATTTTTCCTGTGCTGTCACAATAATGAGGATTATGCATTGCTGCAGTCAGGCCGGCAAGCTTGCCGGATGTTACCTTTTTTATATCATCCATTTCAAAAAGTACCTTATAGCCTTTTTCTTTAAGTTCTGTTGTAAGATCAACTCCGTCACTTCTTTTCATAAAGTTATCCCTGCCACCACCTATGAATACATCTATTTCTGTCTTCAGGAAGTCTTCAGCAATATCTTCGTAATTATTCCTGTCCGGCTGATGTGCAATAAAGGCAGCCGGTGTTGCGTGGGTGATTGCGCTTGTAGCTACCAGTCCTGTTGCAAGTCCGTGCTCCTCAGCAATTTCAAGTATCGTTTCCACAGGTAATGTATCTGTATTAACACCAATTGCCAGGTTGTAGGTTTTTTCACCTGTTGACATTGCTGTGGCACTTGCCCCTGAGTCTGTTATATAGTCTGATGCAGAGTATGTTTTTATGAAACCAATATTCACGCATTTTTCAAGGTTCAGATGCCCGTGATTGGCAGTCATAGCAGCATAAATATGGGATACCCCCATACCGTCACCAATCATAAATACAATATTCTTAGCCTGCTTTTCCTGTTGTTCCGGTCGTGAGTATGTAGTGCAGTTACTGAATACCAGAAGAATAATAAGTATCACATTCATGGGAATATATTTTGCTTTCATTTTATTAGGTTAATATGTTTATAGTCGGGATGGCGAGATTTGAACTCGCGGCCCCACGCCCCCCAGACGTGTACTCTAACCTGGCTGAGCTACATCCCGAAATTTAAATCTTATATGTAAAGTTAAATATTTTTTTGTGGCTGCCGGGTATCAATAAGAATATTAGACTATCATTCCTGCACAGACCGTCTCATTTGTCCCTTCATCCACCAAAACAAGGCTGCCCGTTATCCTGTTCTTTCTGTATGAATCAAATAACAAAGGCTGTGTGGTCCTTATTGTCAACTGCCCAATCTCATTCAGGCCTATTTTATCATCATCATAAATCTTTTCCAGTGTATTGATATTTACCTTGTAATCTACTTTTTTTATTACACACCGTGCATCTTTGGTTGTATGCTTCAGTAAATATTTACCTCCAAGAACCATAGGTTTCTCATTCAGCCAGCATATCATCATTGTCACATCCTGGCTTATCTGGGGCATGCTGTTTTCCTTTACTATCATATCACCGCGGCTTATGTCAATATCATCCTCAAGCTCGATGGAAACCGACTGGGGAGGAAAAGCCAGGTCCATTTTTTCATTCATTGATTCTATAGATTTTATTTTCGAAGTAAAACCTGAAGGCAGAACAACAACTTTTTCTCCCGGCTTAAATACCCCTCCGGCAATTCGTCCGGCATACCCGCGGTAATCATGGTGTTTATCTGATTGCGGCCTTATTACATACTGCACCGGGAACCTTGCATCAATAAAATTCAAGTCATTGCTGATATGAAGGTGCTCAAGCAGGTACATAAGCGTCGGACCGTCATACCAGTTCATGTTTTTAGAACGGTCAACAACATTGTCGCCCTTTAAAGCACTTATGGGAACAAAACGAATATCTTTAATATCCAGCTTATCAGAAAAACCATTAAAATCTTTCCTTATCTTTTCAAAAACATCCTCGCTGAAATCTACCAGGTCCATCTTGTTTACACATACAATTATATGAGGGATCTGAAGCAGGGAGGCAATAAAACAATGCCTTATTGTTTGCTCTACAACTCCGTTTCTTGCGTCTATAAGTATTACTGCTGCATTGGCGGTAGATGCGCCTGTCACCATGTTTCTTGTATACTGAACATGGCCCGGAGTGTCTGCAATAATAAATTTTCTCTTTGGTGTGGCAAAGTACCTGTATGCTACATCAATAGTAATACCCTGTTCCCTTTCTGCTCTTAGTCCGTCAGTCAGCAGTGCCAGGTTAACATGTTCTTCACCTTTGCTAATGCTTGCCCTTTCAATAGCTTCCATCTGGTCCTCGAATATGGCTTTGCTGTCATACAGCAACCTTCCTATCAATGTGCTCTTGCCGTCATCAACACTGCCTGCCGTAGTGAACCGCAGCAGCTCCATGTTCAGGTAACCTGCCTGGTAATCTTTCTTTTTAGTTGTCATTTGCTTCGCTGTCATTTGTTGTTATTTGCTTCGCTTAAAAATATCCTTCTTTTTTCCTGTCCTCCATAGCTGCATCAGACCTTTTATCATCGTATCTTCCTCCTCTTTCAGTTATTCTTGTTACAGCCACCTCCTTAATAATATCTTCAAGGGTGTTTGCTTTTGATAAAGTAAGTCCTGTACATGTAATATCGCCAATAGTCCTGCACCTTACGTCCCTGACCTCTGCCTTTTCGTTATCCTTAAGCTGCATGAACGGGGCTGCAGCGAGCCATACGCCGTCCCTGTAAAATACCTCACGTTTGTGCGTATAGTAGAGGCATGGGATCTCGACGTCATCCATATATATATACTGCCATATATCCATCTCAGTCCAGTTGCTCAGGGGAAACACCCTGAAGTGCTCGCCCATTTTTTTCTTGCCGTTAAAAATATTCCATAGTTCGGGCCGCTGGTTTTTCGGGTCCCACTGCCCGAACTCATCCCTGTGGGAGAAGAATCTCTCTTTTGCCCTTGCTTTTTCTTCATCCCTGCGGCCGCCGCCCAGTGCAGCATCAAACTTCAATTCTTCAATTGCATCCAGCAAGGTTACCGTTTGCAGGACATTCCTGCTGGCATTAACACCTGTTTCTTCAACAACCTTACCCTGGTCAATAGTATCCTGCACAAATCTTACAAGACATTTACCGCCGGTCTTTTCCATCAGGTTATCCCTGAATTCAAGCGTTTCCTGAAAATTATGGCCTGTATCAATATGCATCAGGGGAAAGGGCACTTTGGCAGGCCAGAAAGCTTTTCTCGCCAGGTGGTACATGACAATTGAGTCCTTGCCGCCTGAAAAAAGCATTGTAGGCCGTTCAAACTGCGATGCCACCTCTCTGATAACAAAGATAGATTCCGATTCCAGTTCCAGTAAATGGTTAATGTTATATCCGTCCATATCTTACTTATTATACTTAATCAATGGCAAAATAAAATTCAGTAATTTATCAACACCTTCTTCTATATTTAAAAGGTCAGTCCTGATTTCAATATCAGGATTTTCAGGCGGTTCAAAAGGCGAATCTATGCCTGTGAAATCCTTTATTAATCCCTGGCGTGCCTTTTTATACAGCCCCTTTGAATCTCTCTGCTCGCAAACATTAATGGGAGCATTTACAAATACCTCAATAAAGTCATCACTCCCGATTATTGATTTGGCAGTTTCCCGTGATTCACTGGTCGGACTGATAAAAGCATTAATTGCAATCACCCCGCAATT
>CAZFHF010000144.1:0-7238 GCA_964518655.1 uncultured Bacteroidales bacterium
TCAAAGTGAACTTTAATTTCAGGGTCCTTTTTCAGGAATGTCTTTATAGTAAGCTCCTCATCATAATATGCAGGATTCTTATAATTAATATTTACTGAAACGACAGGCAGAAGAATACCATCCTCTTCCATTTCCTTATAAGTGAGGCCTTTGTTTCTTAAAAAGTCTGTTCTGCCCACTTCAAAGTAATTCAGATAATTGGCATGATGCAAATAACCCATCTTATCCGTCTCAGAGTAACGGACCCTGATTTTTGATTCTGAAGAGACCATTTTGTTAAGGGTAAAAAATATTAAATTAATTAAAAGGAGAATCCTGTTCTCTTGAAAGTTTCTTATATGCTATTAAGTCACAGATAGTAGGAATTATTCTTTGAAAAACTGCCAGGAGCTGGCCTTCGACTGTCAGGATCTTGTGCCTTTTCTTTTTTCTCAAAGCTCTGACCATTGCCCTTGCAACACGCTCGGGCTTCATATGCTTGTTTTCATCCCTGGGTGTTATGCCCTGTTCTTCTCCATTTGCCTTCAGTGCTCTTTTCCTGATATCGGTTTTTGTAAATCCGGCAGTAAGTATCATCACATGGAGACCCTTCCTGAGATTTTCGATTCTTATAGTCTCAAGTAAACCGTGCACTGCAAATTTTGAAGCAGAATACCCGGTTCTGCCTGGTAATCCCTGTATGCCTGCTATGGATGAAACACCTACCAGTGAACCTCTGGTCTTTAAAAGATGTGGCAAGGCATATTTTGAACAGTAAACCGTGCCCCAGAAATTAACATCCATTAATCTTTTTAATACATGAATCTCCACGTTGGCAAATAATGCCCTCATTGAGATACCGGCATTATTTATCAGTATATTGATCCTTCCGTATTTTTCAACTGTCTTATTTATCAGATTCCTGCAATCTTCCTCAATTGAAACATCGGTCTTAACCGCATATGCCTCAAAGCCTTTTTCCTTAAGTTCGTTTTCCAGGTTTTTTATTACGTCTTCACTTCTTGCTGCAATCACTACTTTTGCCCCTCTCATGGCAAACTCTTTTGCTGTAGCCATACCAATTCCTGAAGAAGCACCGGTAACAATAACAACTTTATCCCTCATAAAATGAATAATTTGCTCACTAATTTAATAAAATAACAGTTATTCAAAAAAATTTATGGACTATAATGTCTTCAAACATATTATTTAATATTTTATCGCTTACAAAAATTTTTCATTTGCTTATTTTTTTATAACTTCATAATATCATTATTATTTTATCTAAAAACACGTTATCATGAAAAAAACAATCTTACTTTTTACTGTTATTAGTGTTTTAATAAGTGCTAATATCTATAACCAGAACGTCCCCAACGGCGGTTTTGAAAACTGGACCACAGTTGATTTATTTGATGATCCTAATGACTGGAACACGGGAAATACAATGTTATTGATGGAAGGTGAATCATTGGATATGTTAACGGCAAGCAAAACTGAAGATAGTTACTCAGGAGATTTTGCACTGGAACTTATTTCCCTTGTGACCGATCCCCCTAATGAGGATACTCTTTTCGGCTATGCTATTTGTGCCGGCAACATCGGCGGCGAAGGTGATACATTAATCTTTAAAGGAGGATTTCCTGTAAGCGGTAATCCTGACTCATTATGCGGATATTTCAAATATTCTATTGTTCCTGACGATACTGCTTACATCCTGTGTGCCTTTAAAAAAGACGGTATAATCCTGCTGGAAGAATACTTTCAGATAACAGGCGAGCAAAGCAGCTTTGCAATAAATTGTTTTGACGTGCATGCCGATACGCTGCCAGTGACTATTGATTCTGTTGTCATCGCTTTTGCCTGCTCTGATTTTAATAATCCAAAACCCGGAAGCACGCTGATTATAGATTCACTATGGCTGGCAGGTATATCTGATACTATTCCGAATCATGATTTTGAGAACTGGACGTTTTTATCCTATGAGGACCCGGATGAATGGACAACTACTAACAGCTACTACATGATATTTGTAAATGACGAAGTATGTGCTACAAAATCAACCGACAGCTATTCAGGTACCTATGCATTAAAACTTGAGAACAATTTTATTGAGGCCGCTGGAATGATACTCTCACTTGCAACTACAAGTGAAGATATTTTCAGCTTTGACCCTACTGTTCCAATGGACTTTAATCCTTCTTCATTACAGGGATATTATAAGTATTCATCAACCGAACCGGATACGGCAATGGTTGCTGTTTTCGTTTATGGGTATGACGAATTAATAGAAGAAGAATACTGGCAGTTCTATGGCGCCCAGCTTGAAGGAGCAGCAGATTATACATTTTTTGAGATACCAATGGGATATCCTCCAGGTGTCGTTATCTCATCCGCAGGTATTATGATAGTCCCAGGCAGTAATGCTTTTATGGGCGATACAAACATACCCGGCGGTGTACTATTTATCGATGACCTTGTATTCATTGATCCCTGTGAAGGACAGTATACTGACCTTATTCCTTATATAGATACAACAATATGCGAGGGTGATGCTGTGATACTGGATGCAGGAGGAGGATATATCGATTACTACTGGACAACAGGTGAAACAACACAAACAGTATCTGTAAATTCGCCCGGGGTGTATAAGGTCTTTGTCTTTACCGGTTCATGTATTTTAAGTGATAGTGTTGTCGTTAATGTTGAAATATGTTCTTCAGACAGGAACATGTTAAATAGTAACAAGTCACCAAAAGTATATCCAAATCCGGGTAACGGTATTTACACAATTGAATTACCTGCTCATGAGAGTGAAAAAATATCCATGCATATCCTTGATATCTTAGGGCATGAAGTATATACAGATATAATCGAAACAAAAGAAAATATTGTCAGTTTTGATATTTCAAATCTTGAACCGGGAATATATTATCTCAATATAGAAACAGGTAAATCCCAATACCTGTATAAAATATTAATGAAATAATATCATATGTACTATAATAAGAAAGCTCATTCAAATACCGGATGAGCTTTTTTATTTTATATAGGTTATACTAAAAAAATTTTATATCTTTTAATCCGGGTTTATGATTATTTTATGAGCACAAATCAACCATTAGCAGACAGGCTTCGCCCTATGGATCTGGATGAGTTCGTCGGACAGGACCATCTTGTGGGAAGGGACTCTATATTAAGGCAGAGTATTGAATCGGGAAATATCCCTTCCTTCATACTGTGGGGCCCCCCGGGAGTGGGAAAAACAACACTGGCAAAAATAATTGCCAACCGCCTTGACAGGCCTTTTTACAGCCTGAGTGCAATAAACTCGGGAGTTAAGGATGTTAGAGACACCATAGAAAAAGCTAAGAAACAGCAGTTTTTTAACAGGCCTAACCCTATATTATTCATCGACGAGATTCACAGATTTAACAAATCACAGCAGGATTCACTGCTTGCCTCCGTTGAGCAGGGTATCCTTACCCTTATTGGCGCTACCACCGAAAATCCGTCATTCGAGGTTATATCACCTTTATTGTCCAGATGCCAGGTTTATGTGATGAAATCCCTTGATAAGGATGACCTTCTGCAGATATTAAAAAAGGCTCTTGCCAAAGATATCATTCTCAAAGATCTGCCCATTGAAATTAAAGAATATGAAGTACTGCTTCGCTATTCAGGCGGGGATGCAAGAAAACTGCTGAATCTTATTGAGCTTGTTGTAAATTCTGTTAAACCGGATAAAAACAAAAAACTCACAATTACAAATGATATTGTTATTGCTAAAGTGCAGGAAAATATAGCATTATATGATAAAAACGGTGACCAGCATTATGATATAATCTCAGCTTTTATTAAATCCATCAGAGGCAGTGATCCTAATGCCGCAGTATACTGGCTGGCAAGAATGATCGAAGGAGGTGAGGATCCGAAGTTCATAGCCCGGAGGCTTGTAATTCTGGCAGCAGAAGATATCGGACTGGCTAATCCTAATGCATTGCTGCTTGCTACAAACGGCTTTCAGGCTGTCAACATGATAGGATGGCCGGAATCTAGAATTATCCTTTCGGAAATAGCAATATACCTGGCAACATCACCTAAAAGCAATTCTGCATATAAAGCAATTAATGAAGCACAGGAACTGGTGAACAAAACCGGCGACCAGCCGGTGCCACTTAATATCAGAAACGCGCCGACAAAACTAATGAAAGAGCTGGGTTATGGCGAAGATTATAAATATGCCCATGACTATGACGGCAATTTTACTGTTGAAGAATTTCTGCCTGATAAAATAAAAAATACCATTTTATATATGCCTCAGGATAATGCACGTGAAAAAGAAATTTTGAACAAACTGGCAGGAATATGGAAAAATAAATATAAGTACTGAGATAATTTTTGTAAATAATTACTTATATTGGTTGACAGAGGCATTAAAAAACATAAATACTGAACAATGGCTAACTATTCAAGGAATACCAGTGAGAAAGATCTCCTGCATAAGATTATTCGCCTGTTTACTGACAATCCGGTTTTAAGAGACTACTATAAAATTACGGATCTTGAAGCTGATATGTGTAAAAAAGTGTTCATCGAGGATAAGTTATTTAATGAGCTGGCTGTTCCAAATAAGATAAAAATATCACAGGCCAGGGAGATGGCAGCAGCCCCTTTTTTAAAAGTTATCAACAAGATAAAAGAAGAAATAAATGATTTAGCGGGTAATCAGCTTGAGGATACTGAAAACGAGGATGATAATATACTTAAAGACAGCATGCCCGATATAAGCCTTGATGAATTCACTATTTCTGAACGGACGAGAAGAATTCTTAAAGAACATGGCATTAACACTGTCGCTAAACTTTCCAGGCTGGATTTCGAAAAATTGCGCTTCGACAAAAATTATGGTGTTAAGACTATTTTTGAACTGCAGCAACTGGCAGGTAAACTCAAAGACTCAAGAGAGATATTATCCATCCACAGAAAAACCGGCAAACAATGAATCTGGCTGTCTGCAAAACCATCAGTTTTTTTCTTATATTCTGAATACTTTGTTAAAATTGCATACTTTTATAATTGAATATTATATACAATATATTATTAATATACCGTTTATATTCCTGTTTAATATTTTAAAATCATGCAGATTGTAAAGTCTATTCCAAATATTAAAAACGCTGACTCAGACAACTTCTTTCTTATTGCCGGTCCCTGTGTTGTTGAAAGCAGGGAAATATGTTTTTCTGTTGCAGAAGAAATCGTCAATATTACAGATAAGCTTAAAATCCCCTATATTTTCAAAGCATCGTATAAAAAAGCCAACCGGTCGAAAATGGATTCATTTACCGGTATAGGCGACACCAAAGCACTGGACATCCTGCTTGAAATAAAAAACAAACTTAATATCCCTGTACTGACTGATATTCACTCTGTTGATGATACAAAACTTGCTTCACCGTATGTTGATGTTTTGCAAATCCCTGCTTTTTTGTGCAGACAGACAGATTTACTGGTAGCTGCTGCGGAAACAGGCAAAGTAGTTAATATCAAGAAGGGACAGTTTATGGCTCCTGAATCAATGCGCTTTGCTGCAGAAAAAGTCATTTCTTCAGGTAATGATAAAGTAATTCTTACTGAAAGAGGTACAATGTTCGGTTACCAGGATTATATTATTGATTACCGTGGTATTATTGAAATGCAGAAGACAGGCCTGCCTGTAGTGCTCGATATAACACATTCATTACAGCAACCAAACCAGGAAACAGGTGTATCAGGAGGAAAACCGGAATTAATAGAAACGATCTCCAGGGCAGGTATCGCCGTAGGAGTTGATGGTATTTTCCTGGAAACTCATCCCGAACCGTCCAAAGCGAAATCAGACGGACTGAATATGCTGAATCTTAACCGGCTTGAAGATTTGTTGACAAAGCTTGTAAAAATAAGAAAGTGTATAGTAGAGCTTGATTAACATGAGAAAACTTATAATTCTTTTTTTGTTCACTCTTGCATGTAAGGGCAAAGAAGAAAATATCATTAATAATAATTATTCACTTTCCGAACTAATAGATTCTTTAAATATCGATTCCGGAAAACTTGAAATTCTTATTGACAAATCTGATTACAGGTTATCAGTATTATATGACACTTTAATAATTAAAGATTATCCTGTTGTTTTTGGAAATAATCCGGCCGATGATAAATTACAGCAGGGAGATATGTGCACTCCCGAAGGGACCTTCAAAGTGATTACAAAATATCCCCACAAGGAATGGTCAAAATTCATATGGATTGATTATCCCAATGATGAATCCTGGAAAAAACACAAAGCGGCCAAAAATGACGGCAAAATACCTCAGACTGCTAAAATTGGCGGAGAAATAGGTATTCACGGCGTACCAGGCAATATGGATAAATTAATAGACCTGAAGTTCAACTGGACCCTCGGCTGTGTTTCACTGAAAAACAAAGATATAAATGAGATATACCCTTTTATCTCAAAATCAACGAAGGTTAAAATTCAAAAGTAATGATAAGAAATCCGGAGAAAATAAAAATCTTTGTATCAAGGATCTTTCCTGAAACAGGGATTGAATTACTTCGTAAGAAAGGTTTTACTGTCACTGTGAGGGCTGTGGATGAACCTGTGAAGCAGGCGGAGTTGATAGAGCAATGCAAACAGCACAACGCTTTGTGGTGTACAATAACGGAAAAGATTGATAAATTTTTCCTTAATCAATGTAAACATCTTGATATTATATCACAGTTCGCAGTAGGATACGACAATATAGATATTCCGGAAGCCACCCGCCTGGGAATCCCCGTTGGTTTTACCCCTGATGTGCTGAGCGAAGCAACTGCCGATGTTGCATTCGGACTGATGATAGCGGCATCAAGAAAGATGTTTCATCTGAATAAAACCATATCAAAAGGCGAATGGAGTTATTTCATACCAAAAGCTCACCTTGGCATTGAACTTAGAGGTAAAACACTGGGCGTATTCGGTCTTGGGCGTATAGGACTTGAAATGGCAAAGCTCTGCAAAGGAGCATATAATATGAATATTATTTATAACAACAGGACACCTAATAAAACTGCAGAAAAAATACTGGGGGCAAAACTTGTTGGCTTTGATGAGCTCCTGGAACAAAGCGATGTATTATCAGTACATTGCAGTATCAACAAGGAAACAACAGGCCGTTTTGATAAAACTGCCTTTCAGAAGATGAAATCCTCTGCTCTTTTCATAAATACATCTA
>CAZFHF010000144.1:7248-7734 GCA_964518655.1 uncultured Bacteroidales bacterium
CTGGATGTTTTCATGGATGCACTCGGGAAGCTAAAACGTGCAGAAGATCTGAAAAGGGAAATCATTGCCTTTGTCCTGATCCCGGCCCATCATTACGGACCGAGAAAAGACCTTATTGAAGCACTGGAAAAAGGTTATATCTGGGGTGCCGGACTTGATGTTACAAACCCGGAACCCATGAAGCCAGGCAATCCTTTGCTGAGCATGGAAAATGTTGCGGTATTGCCACACATTGGCTCTGCCACAATAGAAACAAGAAATGCCATGTCCCGACTGGCAGCCGGGAATATCATTGAATTCTATAAAGGCAACAGGATACCCAATATTGTTAATCCGGAAGTATAAAAGGGACAGCGCCCTTTAGAGGGACAGCGCCCTTCAGGGATAAACTGGCACAGGCTCGTTATTAAAGCTGGGCAATTTGTGATAAAAGGGCGCTGTCCCTTCTATGTTGTAAAACAAATTTTAGGACATATTTTTTATTAA
>CAZFHF010000145.1:0-7633 GCA_964518655.1 uncultured Bacteroidales bacterium
TCCCGGATGATCTGTAAAAAGGAAATACTCCTTATCTGCTTTCACCGGCATACCGCATTCATATTTACTTGGCATTTCCTTGTAGGGTATCAGTCTGTATGCATTCTCAAGATCATCAAGATATATTGACAGGTATCCGCTAACAGGGCTGCTAAAATAAAAATAGAAATCATCATTATCCTTAAAACTGGTTTTCTTACAATTAATATTCAAACAACCAAGGGGGAAAGCAGTAAATTCAATAGCCGGTGCTATTAATTCAATGGCCTTGATTGTAATCTCACATTTAACTTCAGTAACATTTGTTTTAACACCATTAATATATTTATATCCCGGAACATCAGTAAAGGTCTCGTCAATAACCTCCAGGACTTCTCCTTTTACAGATGTATTGGCAATCATGTTAAAAATTGATTTTGTCTCAGCTTTTTCTCCTGTATTAATATTTGTCAAATAAGTTGAATTACCCTGAATAACAACTCTTCCGAATGCTTTTTCAAGTGCATTTACAGTAGCCAGTTCCCTGACTCTCTCCTCAATATCCATCCTGCTCTTGTCTTTAGTCAGTTCTATCTGCGCTTCCCCTGATACTTTTACAACTTGCTGAGCATAGCTATTAATTATGGATAATAAAAAGACGGACAGAATTATAATACGGGTCATTTTTTTAAAGTTCAGTATGTTAATATGTCAAATGTAATAGGATTTATTCTTTATTACAAGATTTATTTTTTGATTTACTTCCTGGATTCAGATAATCTGATATTAGATATGGTAAAATATCAACATAATTCTTACAGTTATTTTAAATACTGGAAAAATTTATGTAGATTTCGGATAACAAAATAGTCTTTTAAAATAAGTATAGTTTTATTTTCTAACACTTAAATTTTAAAATATGAAAAGAATATTGTTATTAATCCTCATTGCTGGTATTGTTTTACCGTCAGTTACATTGTTTGCTCAGCAGACAGAAAGAGAACTCAAAAAAGAAATTAAGGACAAAGCTATTAGAGAGGCCCGCAAAGAAGCTAAAAAGATGAAAAAAGATGGATGGTATGTACCTCCGGGATCTCTGCCACTTGATAAAATTATTGAGAATGCGTGGATGAAACAGTATGCTGAAGATGAAAATGGTAATCCCTTGTATATAACTGCTGATGGTAATGCTGTTGCCGAATCAAAAACAGCTGGTGAGATGCAGGCTATAGAAATGGGCAAACTTCAACTTGCCGGATTGATCGAAACAAATGTATCCTCGCTGATATCAGGAAACATTGGAAATGCGCAATTAAGTACCGAAGATGCTGCTTCGGTTACTGAAATTGTCCAGTCATCAAAGAATATCATTGCTACTCAACTTGGGTATGTAAATCCGTTTTTTAAACTGCATAAAAATATTGGCAAAGATAAAATTGAAGTCCAGGTAAGATTGTTTTATGATGTAAGACAGTCACTTGAAATAGCCAAAAAGGTTGTCAGAGAAGAACTTAAGGACAAACTTGAAATGAATGAACAGCAGCTTGAAAAGCTGATGGGAATGTAGATGATAAATTCAGTTTAAAGTTGCTAAAATAAAGGATAAATCTGAGTTTAAGGGTAAGATTAAGACTGAAGCCACGATTTCATTACCTGGAAAAATATATTTTGGAATTCCTTAATATTAAATGGAATGAATAAAATAATTACTTCATTTTTATTATTTGCCTTTTGTCTGATATCATATACTCAGCAGGTAAATCTCCCATACTTACAGGTTGATAATCCGGAAAATACATTTGTAGCTATTATTGGTAATGAAAATTACCAGGAATACAGAACAGATTATACTGAAAATGCATTCCGTGCTATTTATGATGCTGAAAGGTTCCGGAAGTATCTTATTAATGACCTTAATATTCCCGGGAGAAATATTTCATTTTATACAGATGCTACTACAACGCATATTAAGTTGTATCTTTCGAAATTGATTAAACAGTCAGAAAACGCACGCAAAAATTCTGAACTGATATTTTATTTTTCCGGAAAATATCTGGAAGCAGGACCTTTCGGTAAAATTCATCTTCTGCCACTTGATGTAATAGAAACGGATCCTGAACTTGCTGTTACTGTGGATGAGGTTTTCAAAAAGCTTGAAAGCTCACAGGCCAGCCGGATAACAATCCTGCTGGACGCTTGCAGGGTGAATATTCCAAGAAACTGGAGCCTGTTAAATGATGGAGGCAATTCGATTACTCCGGACAAAGCAGAAAAAAATACCAGGATTCAGGCATATGTAACAAAAGCAAAAGAACAGATAGTTGAAAGCGAGGCTTCAGGTATTAAATTAAAAAAGGATGTCGTTGAAGACATACCGGTTAAGGACACTGAACCCCCGGAATTATTAATTACTTATCCTGATTTAAGTGCTTCTGAAATTACAACTGTTAAGGAAAAGGATATAGTTATCACCGGGAAGGCCGAAGATAAGAGTGGTGTATATGAAGTATCTGTTAACGGTGAAGAAGCCCATCTTGAGGCTGATGGAACTTTCCAGGCAAAGGTTCTTCTTGGCATGGGAGAAAACAAAATTTTAGTTCAGGCACTTGATCCTAAAAGAAACACAAGCAGAAAAACACTGATCGTTGAAAGAATAGCAGGAGAAGATATCAGCACCAAGAACATTATTGATGAACCAAAAAAAGAAATTCAAAGTGCGACTGCAGAACCCAGATATTATGCTATAATTATAGGTATTGACAACTATGACGATCCTTTAATAAATGATTTGGATAATCCGGTAACAGATGCCAGAAAATTATACGAGATACTTAAGGATTACTATTTATTTAATGAAGAAGATATTCACTTAATGGTAAATGCAAAAAGGGAAGAAATAATTGCTGTTCTTGATGAAACAGAGCTTGATCTTACTGAGAATGACAATCTGTTGATTTTCTATGCAGGACACGGATATTATGATGACAGAACACAGAAAGGATACTGGTTGCCGGCGGATGCAAAGTATGATAATACTGCCTGCTGGATAAGAAACAGCACAATCACAGGATATGTCAGCGGAATAAAGGCAAGGCATACCCTGTTGATATCAGACGCCTGCTTCAGCGGAGGAATATTCAAAACACGTGCCGCCTTTACCGGGGCATCAAAAGCAATGGCACGATTATATGAACTGCCCAGCAAAAAGGCCATGACCAGCGGCACCCTTAAGGAAGTTCCGGATCAGAGTATTTTTCTTCAATACCTGACAAAAAATCTCATTGAGAATAAGGAAAAATTCTTGCCTGCTGAAAAATTGTTCTTTACATTTAAGCCTGCAGTGCTTAATAACAGTGAAAATATCCCCCAGTTTGGGGTAATTAAAAATGCAGGGGATGAAGGCGGGGATTTCATATTTGTTAAAAAATAATTAAGCTGGCAAAGAGTTTGCCAGCACCAGGTATTATATTTTGTGGATAATTTATCTGACTGTTATATACTTAATATTGATGAAATAAATTAATTTTAAACCCTGAGCTTTATAATTTAAAACTTATCATTAACCTAAAAAATAATATTATGAAAAAAATCAACATTTTTTTTACTCTTGTTTTAATCCTGGCCCTGCTGGCAGGATGTTCTACTTCAACAATGACAAGAAAGGGCATTAGTCCTGTTGTAGAACTGAATAAAGATGATTTTGAAATCTCAAACCAGGTAACAGGTGAGGCCACTGTTGAAAAAATACTGATGATTGACTGGGCAAGATTATTCAACAAAAAGTATGGAACGGTAGAAGTGCCAACTCAGGCAATATTTACTATTATTGGCAGCCAGGCAACTTTCTATCCCCAGCTTTATGCAATTTATAACATTTTACAGGAGAATCCGGGATATGATGTTGTCATATATCCGCAATATGAAACTAAAAAATACGGTTTCCCACCTTTTTATTCGGTTACTAAGGTAAAAGTAACAACCAGGCTGGGTAAACTTAAAAACTAGGTTATCAGAACCAGTATTGCAAACGAATATAATTCCCATAGCTGGCCCTTATAACAGGGACCTTTTATGGGAATTATTTTTCTGTATAAAATATTTTTGCTAACTTTTATTATAAATTCTAAAAAATTGACATTACTATGACAGGAGGAATAATATCATTTATAATATTATTAATTTCCGTATGGGTATATGACACCGGAGAAACATATGTTGAAATATATTCCGAAGACTACGCTGTTATTTATATTGACCGTGTTCCAAAATCAACAAATGCCGGTAAAAGCTATAATATTTATTTTAATGATCTGGAAGTAGGGGAATTTAAAGGAATTAATACTGCTTTTTCAGCTAATCCTAAAGAAGAATGGATTGTCACAAAAAGGTTTGAGGAAGGCAAGTTCTTCCTGAAAGTAATGGAAGGCAAAGATATTAAGGACATACTTGTTCTGGATGTTAAATCAGGAAGGTCATATTTTATTGAGTTCGATGCATCGGCGGCACACGGAATAAACTCGCTCACATTGCTGACTTTCAGGGAAGGACAGGACAGATTGATTGTCAGCAAAAAGAAAGATATAGATGTTAAATACGGTGATTTAGCCGCAAGGATCGAAGCTGACAAATTCACATCAGTTGATGACTATGAAACCGCTACCATTCAAGCTGATACTGATGATGAGGTGCCACAGGCTCTGGTTTCAGCAACTATTGACAGGATTTACTCTGAAGTAAATATGAATATTCCCGAGATTGGAAAGAAATGTGACTACTGTTTTGCCCTGGTTGTTGGAAACGAAGATTACAGCTCATATCAGACTGACCTGAATACTGAAGTTAATGTTGACTTTGCTGAAGCAGACGCGAAATTTTTCCGCGAATATTGCATAAGAACATTAGGGATACCGGACGATAATATTATATACATAGTAAATGCACGTGCCATAGAAATGCAAAGATCATTAAACAAACTTAGCTTAATCATAAAAAATGCAAATGGTAAGGCCAATGTCTATTTTTACTATGCAGGACATGGTTTTCCCGACGAAAAGACACAGGAGCCATATATAATACCTGTAGATGTCAGCGCTACGGATCTGCAGTTTGCAATTAAGCTGAATGATGTGTATACAAAGCTTTCTGAACATCCTTCGGAGAAAATAACTGTTTTTTTGGATGCATGCTTTAGCGGAGGAGCAAGAAACCAGGGCTTGCTTGCAGCCAGGGGAGTTAAAGTAAAGCCTAAAGAAAATCCACTGCCGGGAAATATTGTGGTTTTCTCAGCCAGCAGCGGAGAGCAATCATCCCTGCCCTATAAGGAAAAAGGACACGGTATGTTCACTTACTACCTGCTTAAAAAACTGCAGGATAGTGAAGGTAAGGTAACCTACGGAGAACTGTCAGATTACCTTAGAGAAAATGTAGGGATGAAATCAGTGCTGGTAAATAATAAAGAACAAAATCCGCAAACATTTTATGGTGCCGATTCAAAAGATGCCTGGAAAAACTGGAGATTCGACAAATAATTTGTTATACCCTGCCCCGGTTATTATTTAATTATTATAATGACTGACAGGGAATTTATTAAAGAGATACGCAAGGGAAATCAAAAGGCATTCAAACTGTTTGTCGAGAAATACCAGTTATCAGTTACAAAAGTTTGCACGGGATTTCTCCATAACAAGGAAGATGCCGAAGATGTCACTCAGGAAGTGTTTATTGAAGTATACAGGTCAATTCACAAATTCCGGGGAGAATCCAAGTTGTCCACATGGCTTCACAGAATTGCAGTAAATAAATCACTTAACCACCTTCGAAAAAATAAAATAAAAAAACATACAGATAATATTGAATCCTTGCTGACTGCCGGCAGGAGCCAAATAAATACTCTTGAGGATGCAAATAACACACATCCTGAAAAGAACTATGAAGAGTGTGAAAAAGCAAGAATATTACATCAGGCTGTTAACTCTCTATCAACAAACCAGCGTATTTCCTTTGTCCTTAATAAATATGAAGATCTATCCTACAAAGAGATAGCTGAAATAATGAACACAACAACAGCGGCGGTTGAATCATTAATACACAGGGCAAAAATCAATCTCCAGAAAAAATTATACAATTATTATAAAAAAACCTGACAGCAAACCGACAGTTTTAATACATATATGTGTCAAACTGATAACAAGACTTAAAAAATGAATTGCAGCAAAATACATAATGAACTCATTTTTTACCTTGAAGGAGGTATGGATGATGAAAAAAGAAGAGAAATAAAGGCTCATTTATCAGAATGTGAGAAATGTAAAAAATTTGCTGATAATCTTGCTTTTTCATTAAATATTATTGAAAAGGAAAAAGAACTTCAAATAAATCCATTCTTGTTCACAAGAATTCAGGAAAAAATAAATGACTGTGATAAAAGGCCAAATGCCTTTATTACCGCTGCATCAAAGATCCTGCGACCTGTATTTGTGTCAGTAGTTATTGTTTTAGGAGTCTTTGCAGGGATAAAGCTCGGTAGTTATTTTAATGATAAATATGTTAGTAATGTGTCGGAAATTCAAATCGAGACTTATTATTTAAATGATCTTCAGCATGAACCATTAGAAACATCTTTATTATATGAAGAATTTGCAACTGAAAATATTAATTAAATGAAACGTCCATGATAAGTTACATGTGACCAAATAATTAAATAAAATATAAACACATGAAAACATATTTTACACAGTCAAGGATATTGATATGGCTAGTAATGATTCTTCTCATTATAAACATATCTGCTGTTATTACAATATTTTACAGTATTAAAGAAAGGAATAAATTAATAATCAACAAACGTTTCCTTCCTGATAAAGCACAAATGTATCACCACAAAGAAAAATCTTTCAGAAATTGTATGAACCTTGATGAAAAGCAACATGAACATTTCATATCGGCAAAAGATAATTTTTTTCTTGAAGCTAAGAAAATTACAGGCCAGATGCATGATAAAAGGGTAGAGTTCATAAATGAAATGGCATCTGAAAATCCTGATACAATAAAAATACGGGAAATTGCAAATGAGATCGGTTCATTGCATGCCAAGCTAAAGTATGAGACATTTAAGCATTATATTAATATGAAAAGTGTATGTAATAAAGATCAGGAGGAAAAATTGATGCATTTGTTCAGGTCAATGCTGAATGAAGACCCCTTTATTCCGGGATCAGGAAGGCATGATAAAGAAAATAAAAGGTCTCATCATAAAAGATGAGGTGAATTCTATTAATTAATAATTTAAAACTTAATAAAAATGAAAAAGTCAATGTTAATTAAACCGGCATTACTAATCGGATTAGTATTGCTAAGCGCCAGTCCGGCGGCAATAGCACAGAAAGGGTGTAATCAGAAATTCAATGCAGGGAATCCTGATCATAAAGGTGCCTGTTTGTACCGGGAAATACCTGATCTTACTGAAGAGCAGGATGCAAAAATAAAGGAGTTAAGAACGGCTCATATGAAAGACATGCTTAAGTATAAAAATGAATTAAATGAAAAGCAAGCCAGGCTGAATACTTTACAGACTGCAGAAAATGTTGATATGAATAAAGTGAACAAGGTTATCGAAGATATAGCAAACAAAATTAAAGAAAAGCAACCTTTAACT
>CAZFHF010000146.1:0-7585 GCA_964518655.1 uncultured Bacteroidales bacterium
ATATTGACTGTTCTGTTTGCAGGTATTTATGTATATAAAACAACCCGTAACCTTGGTTTAAGCTTGCTGATTCAATTTACGCCATTTGCGTATCTGACTTATATAGTAAATTCTGTGAGGGTAATTCCGGAAGTATTTATTATAATCCCATCACTGTTTATGATTGTAACCTTAGTTCATTATATATATAACTCAACGTCTGAAATAAAATTGAATAAATATATAATAGCATTTTCCTTGATTTCAGGATTTGGATTGGCTTTGAAATTAGATTTTCTTTCTTTCTTATTGATACCTGTTATAGTAATTCCCTCATTAAAATATAAAGCGAAATATTTGCTTTTAACTTTTATAAGCTTTTTTGTTTTTGCTTTTCCTGTACTCTGGAAATTAAATTTCTTTTTTAACTGGGTAAAAGGGCTGCTTGTTCATAGCGGACGTTATGGAATGGGAGATGCGAATTTTATTAACATTAATGATTTTTTTAATAATGTAAGTAATTTATTCGAGACTTACAGATTTTATTTTATTGTATTATTTGCTCTTATATTACTGGTGATTATTTATCAAATAAAAAGACTTCGGTTAAAAACAGGTAATAAAAAATTATACAAGATTTTATTAGGGCTGATAGCTTCTTTTACATTTCACATAATGCTGGTATCCAAGCATTTTTCGAATGTTTACATGATTCCGTCATTATATTTAACTTGTTTTGGAATTTTCATTATTTTAGAAATAGCAGGTAAGAAACAGGAGATCTTAAAAGGAATTATCGCAGTGATAATTGTTATTATTTTAGGTTTTTCATTTATCAAATCATTCAATGGAATGGCTGTCTGGAAGAAAAAGAGGTATGAAAATATAATTGCAGTCATTGAGAAATCACGCTCTATTGTTAGCAATAAATCATTTATTATTATTGCGCAACCTTATGAATTCTATTTTGAGGAACAGGGATTATTATTTGGAATGCTATATACAGGAAAACACAGGTATTATTTTAAAAGTATATTGGAGAAATGTTATCCTGATGTTTATATCTATGATAGTACTGATAAGTTTTTTTATTGGTCGGATTTTTTCCCTGCTGATGAATTCTTTAAAAAATATGCTGATATTTTTGTATTTGTTGATGCCCAGCAGTTATACCAGAAGGACAGGATTTTTGAGTTAATAGATAAGGGATTAAAGCAGGAGTGTGTATATACTGATAATAATACCGGAGATAAGGTCATAAGAATATCCAGGTAAGAAATTTAAGAATACCGGGATAATCTTTTTTACCGCTACACTCTTTTATAAATACTTTTTATATTATCAGTTATTAATACAATTAATAATAAAGGTGTTATCCATAAAAATTATCGGGCTGTTTTCATCTTTATCCCTATATAAAAATCATCAACATAAAAAATATTCCTGTCCCTGTTCCAGAAATAGACCTTTAGCAGGTCATCATCTGATTTAAGTTCAGGCAGCAGGATCTTTGATTTTATTGTATACCATTTCCCGGGCTTAATTATGTCATTATCCAGTCTTGTTGCCGAATATTTATAAGGTATGTTTTCATGTTCAACAGATTTAATAAGCAATATTGACGGATTAATATTAGTGTTTGTAAATATTTTACAGCTTACGAACACTATCCTGTTATTCATTCTTGAAATTTCAGAAACTACAAATGAATGACTGAGAAAGAAATGTTTTGTAGTGTCTACTTTACAGCTGTTTATACCACTGTAAGCTGCATCACTGGTAACAAACAAGCTGTCCTTATGATTAAAATTTTTGTCAAAACCGGAATAAGCCAGCGGATAGTATCCTGCGTACTCTTTGTCAAGTGACAGTTTCATTATTGTATAGTTATCCAGAGTTTTATTTTTAACTCTTTCAAAAACACATAACATATAATCCCTGCCAAATACCTTAAAGTTCTCATCAGGCATAAAGACCTTTATTAGCTTGAAATCCTGGCTATCCATTAATTTATTAAGGGGCAGGTCGTTATTGGGACTGTAATGAGCATCCCATATTACAATACTGCCAGGCTCAATATTATACCTTGGTTTTTCGGTGCTGTAAACGAAAGGGCGGCTCACTTTCTCATCATAGGGATTGAAGTCAAGGAAGTATATAAAATCAGGATCATAATAATAAAATTTTCTTTTTATATATCCTGTTGACTCAAGCCAGTCAGAACATTCCTTAATAACCTTTTGCGGTCCTTTTAATTTGACAGGAATTGAGTAAATATCAAAAGGTATGATTATCAAAATAATAGTAAATGCTGTTATTAGAAATGTTTTTATACCTGGAATATCAAGTACTAACCTGTTGTTTATTATTGTATTTAAGCCCTTTAAACATATCAATGATATAAAAGGGACAATGGCTGCCATATACCTTTGATTACCATCTGAATTGCCAATACCGCTCCACCACATTAATGTATGAGCCAGAAAATATATTCCGAATGGAAGTGCAATTAATAATACTTCATCCAGTGAATCTTTGAATCTTCTGATTAATTGAACCAGTAATACAATTGATCCTATACACAACATGAATCTTATAAGATTGCCAAGGTATACATTGGAAGTCCTGATATAATGAAAAACAGAACCCGTACCATATACATCCGTTGCTCCCCGATAGGGCATTTCATTTATTAACCAGAAGATATCCCTGTAATAAAAGTATCCTATAATGCTGTATACAATGAATCCTGTTAAAAGAAAGGGAATGGCCCTGATTTTTTTTCTGAGCAATAATACCAGTCCGATTACAGGTATTATATAAATCCCTTCAGTCCTTACCAGGAAAGAAAATGATATTATTATTGAAGATAAAATGTATTTTTCTTTCAAAATAAGATATACAGATAAAATACAGAACAGGCCGAATAATATTTCCGTCATGCCTGACATCATTATTATAGTATAGACGGGAGTGAAGCAAAGAATAATTATAGCCATTGGAGAATTGGGATACTTCAATTCCTTTGCTGTCAGATAGCATAAATATGCTGAAACCAGGCCGGCAATTATATTAAAAACCTGAACACCGGCAAAACCAAACTGGGCAAAAGGAAATGTTAAAAGTGTAAATATGGGTTTTCCCCAGTGATATATAAGGAATTCCGGATATAAATATGAGTACCTTGAAAATTTATAATGAGTCAGGTTATCACCTCCGCCATAATAACCTTGCGATAAAGCAAGCAGAATGATAAAAAAAACTAGTAATGAAGCCAGAAGAATGTAAACGAACAGCTTTTCAGTAAGTTTAGTTTTCATTTTTCAGGTATTTTCTCGAGAAGAGATTATATTTCAGAATGCAATATACTGCCCTTAATCCGTCTTTCCAGTTTATTTTTTTCCCTTCATGATATGTTCTTCCGTAATAGGATATCCCGACCTCATAAATCTTTATTCCGTGCATACGTGATATTTTTGCTGTTATTTCAGGTTCAAATCCAAAACGCTTTTCCTTTAAAAGAATTTTTTTTATGATTTCTGCTTTAAATAACTTATAACAGGTTTCCATATCCGATAGGTTAAGGTTGGTAAACATGTTTGACAGGAAAGTAAGAAATTTGTTACCTATTGAATGCCAGAAAAACAATATCCGGTGGGGATTATTACCCATAAATCTTGATCCGTAAACGATATCAGCATGTCCTTCAATTATTGGCTTCAGTAAATATTTATACTCCCTTGGATCGTATTCAAGATCGGCATCCTGCACGATTAAGAAATCACCGGTTGCATTATTAATACCATTATGTATTGCAGCACCTTTACCCTGGTTCTTTTCATGGTTTATTAATTTGATATTTAAATCCGGATTGGCTTTAATGTAATTTTCAACCAGCATTTTTGTGCTATCCGTTGAATAGTCATTAATAATAATAAATTCCTTTTCTATTAAATCCAGTTCAACCTTTCTGATAATATCAAGAATTGAAATTATTGTATTCTCTTCATTATAAGCAGGTACTATTATAGATAATTTTTTCATATTCTTGCATTAATCTGCTCTGCAGGAACAATTCATTTTGTACTTTATAGAGTTAAAACTTTCTTTCAAAGAAAATAATTTATATTCAAATATCAGGTATAAATATTAAATCTTTTTAAAGGCTAAATATTTTTAAAACTTATTACATTTGTAGGGATTTATAACCCACAATCAATAGCTTGAAAAGAAAATTTGTTACAAACCTGGCTCTCCTGCTTTTCCTGAATCTGCTAATCAAACCTTTCTATGCTTTCGGAATTGATGTTTCAGTTCAAAATACTGTAGGTGCCGCTGAATACGGGAAATATTTTATTCTAATCAATTTTTCAATTATTCTACAGATTTTGCTTGATTTGGGTCTTGAGAATTTTAACCGGAGAGAGATAGCCAGGCATAACAGTATTCTTGAAAAGTACCTTTCTAATATTATTACACTTAAGCTAACACTGGGAGTGATATATTTTGTTGTAAGTTTAGCTCTGGGTTATTTCGTTTTTAGCTTTGGGATAGATGAGCTTAAACTGCTTATCGTCTTGCTTTTTAACCAGTTTTTAGCATGTTTCATCTTATATTTTAGAGCAAACCTTGGCGGATTGCATATGTTCAAGGCAGACAGCATTATCTCAGTTCTGGACCGCTTTTTTGTAATAATAATAACCGGAGTACTGTTATGGGGAAATGTTACTAAACAGCCATTTAAAATAGAATGGTTTGTATACTCACAGACAGCAGCGTATGTAACAAGTGCTGTAATTTCATTTTTAATAGTATTTAAACAGGCCCGGTATATAAGATTGCGATTTGATATCAAATATTATTTGGCAGTTTTAAAACAATGCCTGCCATATGCATTGTTAATTCTATTAATGGCAACATATATACGCATAGATACTGTACTGCTGGGCAAACTGCTGCCTGACGGCAAGGTTCAGGCAGGTATTTATGCCCATAGTTACAGGATTATTGATATATTCTCAAACTACGGGTATTTATTTGCTATATTATTGCTGCCTATTTTCTCAAAGATGATTAAACAGAAAGAAAATGTTGAACAACTAGCACAACTGTCCTTTTTGTTAATAATTACGCCTGCCATAATTGTTGCAATAACTTGTTCTTTATATAAAAACGAGATTATTGATCTGCTCTATGATGAACATATTAAAACATCTGCAGGAGTGTTTGGGAAACTTGTTTTCAGCTTCCTTGGAATGTGCACAACATACATCTTTGGTACCCTTCTTACAGCTAATGGTAAATTAAAAGTTTTAAATATTATTGCAGGAATGGGTGTAGCAATAAACGTTGTATTGAATATTATTCTTATTCCAAAATATGGTGTTCATGGTGCTGCAATATCAAATATCTCAACACAGGTATACATGGCAATTACCCAGATTGCTCTGTCTGCTAGAATTTTCCGTTTCAGGATTAATTATAAACTGATGGGTATACTAATATTTTTTATTGCCTCATTGATATTGGTGGGATACTTCATAAAGACTTTGGATATAAGCTGGATCCTGGGTTTTTGCATGCTTATTTCTTTTGGAATGATTATGGGCTTTATTACACGCCTGATAAATCTGAAGACCCTATATAAGATTGTCAGGTATGATGATAATATCTAAATACTGATAATTCCCTAATTTTTGTGTTTTTTATTAACGAAATAAAAAAATTTACGTAAAATATTAATTAAATATATTAGATGCGCCTTCATTTTCTTAAATTTAAACTCCTAATTTTATATATAAAATAAATTGTCATGAATTATAGCATTTTAAAATTTGCCGGAATAGGGATTGCAGAAGTGATATTTATTATAATGTCACAAGCTGCTTTTTCTCAAACGACTGTGGACCTTTCAGTCAATCAGCCTGCTGAACTGGTGGCTGACGCAGGTGACGATGCAACAATAAATGTAGATGAAACCGCTGTTATTGGCGGGTCACCTGCTGTATCGGGCGGGACAAGCCCGTATTCATATTACTGGAACTGGGCATCATTTCTTAACGATCGTACGTTGCCAAATCCTGTTGCAACGCCTCCCGGTACTATGACATTTACTGTTGTTGTAACTGATGCTAACGGATGTTCTGATTCTGACGCAGTTACAATTACTGTTCTCGGCGGAACAGGCATATCGGATATAGAATCAGGTATAAGATTAAATATTTATCCTAACCCAACGAGTGGCTCATTTATAGTTGATATTGATAATATTACCGGGGACAGGGAACTTAAAATATCAATATTGAGCCTTTCCGGACAAAAAGTATATGAGGAAATATTTAAAGTTAAGGTCAGTCTTGAAGAAGAAATTAACATTTCCGGATGGCAGAGAGGTTATTATATTATTAAAATAAACGGGGAATCCATTCATATTACAAAACAATTAATCCTTCATTAGTAAAATCTGTTAGATATGAAATACTTTAGCAAACTATTATCACTGGCTTTCATATTTCTTGTGTCAGCAAATACTGTTTTTGCACAGCATGTAGTAATAAAATCAAGCAAGATCCCATTTGAAGATGATTCTGTAATATTAAATATTGATGATTACAGGGGCAGTATATACTGGGAGGTATCAAAAGACAAAAGTAACTGGACGGTAATAGAGGGTAATACGTCAAGTAAACTTCATATACACGTAGATAGTTCAGCATATTACCGTGCCGTAATAACTGAGGGCACGTGCGATCCGATTTATTCTGATACTGCCTTGGTGGCTGAGCTGTATGATGATCGCGATGAGAGGGTATACAGGGTAGTAAAAATAGGAGCTCAGTACTGGATGGCGGAGAATCTTGATTATTACATTGATGAAGGATCCTGGTATTATGATGATGACAGTATTTCAAATTATTTGTACGGGCGGTTATACTCGTGGAATGTTACTGCGGGTCTTTGTCCTGAAGGCTGGCATCTGCCGAAAGATGATGAATGGAAAGTACTGGAGCTGAAACTTGGGATGGATACGTCTGAGCTGGATAATACTGGCTGGAGAGGGACAGATCAGGGGTCTCAGCTCAAACCGGGTGCATCCTCCGGTTTTGATCTCCTGTATGGTGGATACCGCGACGAATTTAATGCTTATCAAATGTTTGGCCTGGTGGGTGCTTTCTGGACAGCTACAAAATATGATGATGATTATGCATGGTACAGAGGAATTGGTACCGGAGCTCAAATACACCGCGATATTTATGATAAGCAGATGGCCTTTTCAATACGCTGTTTGAAAGATATTCCTCCAATTTCAACTACTACAGGTTATCATTCACTAACCAGGGCATCAGCAGTGATTGAAGGTGATGTTATATCCGACGGCGGACAACCGGTGCTTGAGAGAGGCTTTTGCTGGAGCACATCACAAAATCCTACAATTGATGATAGTTACGTTGCTGCCGGCTCAGGATTAGGTGAATATTCAGGATTTATAAGTTTTCTGTTGCCAAATACAACATATTACGTTAGAACATATGCCAGAAACAACAAGGGTACAGCATATGGCAATGTTATTTCTCTTATAACTCCGCAATATTCAATACCTACACTA
>CAZFHF010000147.1:0-7585 GCA_964518655.1 uncultured Bacteroidales bacterium
AGTAATGGAAATTTTTATTAAGGACAGGCAGTTGAATATTTCACCATATTATTTTAAGCCGGGCTTTGCTTATGGAGGTTCATGCCTGCCAAAAGATCTCAAGGGGCTTAAGACACTGGCACATGATAAATATGTTCAAATACCTGTTATTGAAAGTATTGAAAAAACAAATTCACTCCAGGTTGAACTGGCAGTAGAATACTTAAGCCAATACAAAGACAAAAAATTGGGTTTCCTTGGACTAAGCTTTAAAGCAGGTACTGATGATTTACGAAACAGCCCGTCAGTTGCTCTTATTGAAACACTTTTAGGTAAAGGATACAGTATTGCTATATTTGATAAAAATGTACAATTATCAAGACTCACCGGTACTAACAAAGAATATATTGACAGTCACATACCCCACCTTGCCAGGTTAATGGTCAATGATTCCTCTAAACTTATATCAGATTCTGATATACTGGTTGTGACAACTGATGAAAAAGAATTTGCTGAAATCCTCAAACCCGTAAATGATAAAATTATTGTTGATCTTGTAAGAATGCCTGAATACATTAGAAATAAACCTGAATATTACGGTATTAACTGGTAATGATATGCAAGATTTTAAAGGAAAGCATATCCTGATTATTGTTGAAAATTTGCCCCTGCCTTTTGATAAAAGAGTCTGGGAGGAAGCAAACACCCTTAAATCATGTGGAGCTGATGTATCCGTAATATGCCCGCGAATGAAAGGGTATACAAAAAAGTATGAAGAAATAAATGGTATTCATATTTACAGGCATCCTCTGCCGGTTGAAGGGGAACATGGTTTCGGATATCTTATTGAATATACTGTTGCTGTTTTCTGGGAGTTTGTCCTCAGCTGGAAAATATTTTTCAAAAAAAGGTTTCATATAATCCATGGCTGTAATCCGCCTGATCTTATTTTTATTACAGCACTCTTCTTTAAACTTTTTGGTGTGAAATATATATTTGATCACCATGATATAAACCCTGAACTGTTTATTGCCAAATTCGGGAAGAAGGGAATATTATATAAGTTGATGCTCCTTCTTGAAAGACTAACTTTTTTAACAGCCAGTTATAGCATAGCTACAAACAACTCATACAGGGAAATAGCTATTAAAAGAGGTAAAATGAAGCCTGAAAAAGTTGAAGTTGTAAGAAGTGGTCCCAACCTTGACCGTATTAAAATACTCCCGGGAAATGAAAAATATAAAAAAGGAAGAAAATTCCTTGTTGGTTATGTTGGCGTTATAGGAAACCAGGAAGGACTGGATCTATTGCTCGATGCTGCTAAAATAGTAACATCAGAGCGTAATGATATACAGTTTGCCATTATTGGAGAAGGTACTGAATTGGATCAGATCAAAAATCAATGCAACAGCCTGAATCTCAATGAATACGTTGATTTCTACGGCAGGATTTCCGATGATTTAATGCTGGAAATACTAAATACTGCGGATATCTGTGTTAATCCTGACAGGCCTACTGAGATGAATAACCTGTCAACCATGAATAAGATAATGGAATATATGGCATTGAAAAAGCCTGTGGTTCAGTTTGATCTGAAAGAAGGAAGGTTCTCGGCACAGGAGGCTTCATTATATGCCAAAAATAACAATATACAAGACTTTGCAGACAAAATAATATTTTTAACAGACAATGAAGATGAAAGAAAAAAAATGGGTGAAATCGGATATCAAAAAATAATAAATGAATTGTCATGGGAGCATGAGCATAAGAAACTGATTGAATTTTACAGTAAAATATTTTCAAAATGAAATTAAAATAATAATTACATGCCTATATAAACTTTATTAATCACATTTATCAAATTAGTCTTATTATATGAATGAAGAATTAAGAACCAAACTTTTATACCGAAGAAAATTTGTACTTGCACCGAAACAGTTGAATGACTTTCCAGCATGGAAAAAAACAATACTCCCGGATAATTATTATCTATATACCCATACGGATCTTAAAGTTACCGAAACCAATATTAAAAACGAAAAACTGATATTACTTGGCGACATCTTTGATCCGGAGAATCCAAAGCATGATAATATTGATTTACTCGCACAAATATTAACTCATGATAAACTCACGGATAAAATTGAATCAACATACAAATATGCAGGAAGATTTATAATCATCTGCATTAAAAATAATGAGATATTTTTATTCCATGATGCAAGTGCTTCACGTAAAATCTATCACACAACAAACCTGGAAAAAAACTGGTGCGCATCTTTACCTCAGATAATAGCAAAATACTGCAATATTGAGAAGACAAATAACCAGGAAGTACTGGATTTCTACAATTCTCGGGTATTTTTCGCCCATAGAAAAATAGACGTATTAAACAACACAATATTTGATAATATAAAACAGCTTTTACCAAACCACTATCTTGATCTGAAAAAAGGCCGGCCAATAAGATACTGGCCAGTAAATGCAAATGATTTAATATCATTGGAAGAAGGCTTGGAACGGGGATCAAAAATGATCAGAGGCATCGTGGAAAGTTATGCCGGCAGGTATAAACTTATGCTGGCAGTGACAAGCGGTAACGATACCAGGTTAATGCTTGCCGCATCTAAGAATATTGTGGATGATGTTTATATATATATAAATAAAAATCCGGATATAGACGAAAATCACCGTGATTTGAGGGTGGGTTCAAAAATAATAAAAAAGCTTGGCCTTAAGTACAACATTCTTGAATATTCAAATGATGTGGATGAGGATTTCAGAGAGATATTTCTTGAAAACAATATTTTTGCATCAGAGGAACTTATTGGGCTGATTTACAATATATATTATCTGAAATTCCCTGACAGGGTTAATATGCCGGGAAATTTCAGCGATATATCGAGAAATTTTTTCAGTACGCATAAAAAAAACATAACTCCTGAATTACTGTCTAAACTGTGGAGTTACGGTGATAATAAATATGTTATCGGTCAATACTATACCTGGTTCAATGAGATGTATCCTCTTGCCAAAAAACTCAATTATAACATTCTGGATTTATTTAACTGGGAAGAAAGGAACGGTAACTGGTATACCAAGACACAGGTGGATAAAGATATTGCACAGGAAGAATTAATCCCTTTTAACTCAAGATTACTGATGAGCATATTTTTAGCTGTTCCCAAAAAATACAGGGATCTTGACACTAATATTTTCTACAGGTCTTTAGTAAAAAAATTATGGCCGGAGGCTATGGCAATACCAATGTATCCAAAGAGTTACCTTAAATTTTATCTGAAAAAAGCAGGATTGTTCTGGCTCCTTAAAAGAATTCTCAGGCCCTATTAATTATGCTTTAAGCTAAAAAGTAAATTATAATAATGAAGTTTTTAATAAATACAATAACAAAATGGGATGAACCTCCAAGAGCCAGGCATCAGGTTGCCCAGACATTGAGCAAAAAATATCCTGTTCACTTTATATCAGCTAACAAAACCGGCTGGCCCCGGATAAAGAAAAAACAGATCAACAGCAATCTTGAGGTCAGTATTCCCTTTTACCCGGTACCTTTTAAAATACGATACAGACTGCCAATAATAAATGAAATATACCAGCGGTGGTTATTTAATAGGATATCAGGTGAGTTTAAAAATCATTCGGTCATTAATTTTGATTTCTCGGCAAAGCTTATTCATAAATATTTCAATAAAGTAATATACTATTGTAATGATAATTTTGCAGATATAAGCAGAAAAATCAATCCTAAGTTCATAGCCGAATACCACAAAGACTGTGAAAGGTATGTTGCGGAAAAGGCAAAATTCTGTATAGCAACAGCAAATACTATTAAGGATTACCTTATATCATATAATTCCAACACGTTTGAAATACACCTTGGCGGACCAAATACTCATGATCATAATGTTGGAATTAATTATGATATTAATAAATCGGGTAAAATAAACATCGGACTGGTTGGATATATAAGAGGTTTTAATCTGTCACATAAGTTACTGAATGATCTTGTGGCAAATCCCGGAATTTATTTAACACTAATCGGGCCCGTTGAGAAACAATTTATGAAGAAACTGATCAATACCGACAAAATAAAAGCCCTTGGTATTCGAACCGGCAAAGAACTGCTGACAGAAGTAAATAAATTTGATGTAGCTATTGCACCATATAATCCAGACAGGCTTAATGAGGGTTGCTTCCCAAACAAATTATGGATATACCTGGCTCTTGGTAAACCCGTCGTTGTATCTGACCTGGTTTCCATAAAAAATGTAATATTTCCTGAGAAATCCTTATATGTCGCTAAATCTTATGATGAATTTTTGGATCTGGCAATCAAAGCACATGGTGAAAATGCACCTGAATTGATAAAAAACAGGGTGAATTTCTCAAAGGAAAATTCATGGGATAATCGTATGGAAGAATTTATGAAAATTTATAATAAGTTCATTGATTGATAGAAAATTGATGTATGGATATCATTATTAATACTGATGATTATGGTTTGTAAAATACTGTAAATAACTATTCATCCATCAGATTTTAGATTAAAAAAAATTTTACTCTATATTGTCTATTAATCTTATGATTATAAGGTTAAAATTGGTATTATTGCAGAAGAATATATTAGAAAAATTAGTGTTACTAATCATATAAACAATACTTCAAAACAAGAAAGAATATGAAATTTAAGATTAAATCAATTCTGATTACGGGAGGCACTGGCTCATTTGGTAATACCATGGTTGAGAAGCTTTTAGCCGAAACTGATGTAGAAAGAGTAGTAATATTCAGTCGCGATGAAAAGAAACAGTATGATATGCGCAACAGGTTTAACCGTGATCCGAGGCTTATTTTTGTTATCGGTGATGTAAGAGATAGCGAAAGAGTCTTTTATGCTATGCAGGATGTTGAATATGTATTTCATGCAGCTGCCCTGAAGCAGGTACCTAGCTGTGAATTTTTCCCATATGAAGCCACAAAAACAAATATCATGGGAGCCGAAAATGTGCTGTTAGCAGCTGAGGCTAAAGGAATAAAAAAGGTGGTTATATTAAGTACTGATAAGGCAGTATACCCTATAAATGCAATGGGTATGACCAAAGCTGTTATGGAGAAACTGATGCTGGCAAAAGCCCGAACATCATCATCCAGTACAATATTCTGCGGCGTAAGATATGGTAATGTGATGTATTCCAGAGGTTCGGTTTTACCTTTATTTGTCCAGCAGATGAAAGAAGATAAATCCCTGACCGTAACAAATCCTGATATGACCCGGTATTTACTGCCTTTGCCTGTTGCAATTGATTTAGTATTATACGCACTTGCAGAAGGTGAGAATGGCGATATACTGGTAAGAAAATCTGCAGCTGCTACTATGAAGGATACTGCGCAGGCAATGAAAGAAATTTTTAATTATGCCGGGGAGATAAAAGTTATCGGAATAAGAGAAGGAGAAAAGTTGCATGAAACGCTGGTAACCCAGGAAGAATTACTTAAATCTGACAGTTATGACCATTATTACAGGATAAAAAACCTGAGTACTATTGATTATGATAAATACTTTATTGAAGGAAAAATAACAGATTTTCCAAAAGAAGGCTATACATCAGAAAATACTGATCGTTTAACATTGCAGGAAACAAAAGACCTTATTCTCTCTTTAAGAGAAATAAAGCAGGAACTGAAAGACTGGAATTTAAGAAAATAATAATACTATTAATATGATTAAGGTTGGAATAACAGGGAACGATGGGTTTATCGGCTATCATTTGACAAGCTTTCTGAGAATTCAGGATGACATAGAACTCGTACCTTTTAAGCTGGAATATTTTGATTCCACATCAGAGCTCGAAAACTTCGTTAAAAATAGTGAAGTCATTGTTCATCTTGCGGGAGTTAACCGTCATCATAACGAGAATGACCTGTACAAAATAAATGTTGGTTTAACTGAAAAACTTATTACGGCAGCAAGAAATACCAGTAGTAATCCATATGTTATCTTTTCTTCATCAACTCAGGAGGAGAAAGATAATCCTTATGGTAATTCCAAACGTAAATGCCGTGAGTTGCTTGCAGAATGGGCAAAAGAGAAAAATACTAATTTTGCCGGATTAATAATTCCAAATGTATTCGGACCTTTTAGCCAGCCTTTTTATAACTCTTTTATTTCCACATTCTGCTATCAGCTGACTCATAATGAGGTTCCGGCAATAGAGATCGATGCGGAAATAAATTTTATATATGTCTTTGATCTGGTTAAATATATTTATAACCTGATAGCAAATCCTCCCCGCGAGAAAAAAATTAATGTGCCTCATGCTGCATCTGACAAAGTAAGCGAGGTGCTGGAAAAGCTTAAATCATACAAAGCTGCTTACATAGCCTGCGGAATTATACCAAATCTGAACAATTACTTCGAGATTTGCCTTTTTAATACTTTCAGATCTTACATTGATTACAGTTTTTATCCTTTTAAGCTGAAAATACATGAAGACGACCGGGGATATCTGGTTGAGCTGTTAAGATCAAAAGTTCAGGGGCAGATATTCTATTCATCAACAAAACCAGGAATTACGAGAGGCAATCATTTCCATTTTAATAAAATTGAAAGATTTTGTGTAGTTAAAGGACAGGCAGAAATAAAACTTAGAAAAATAGGTGCTGAAAATATTATCAAATACCAGGTTAACGGGGATAAAACATCATTTATTGACATTCCTGTGATGCATACCCATAATATTACGAACACAGGTGATGAAGACCTGTTGACCATGTTCTGGACAAATGAATTTTATAATCCTGATAAACCTGACACTTATTATGAAGAAGTCTGAAGCAAAAAGCAATATAAAGATAATGACAATTGTCGGTACACGACCGGAAATTATCCGGCTTTCCAGGGTAATATTACTTCTGGAGAAGCACGTAAATCATGTGCTCGTTCATACCGGGCAAAACTGGGATTATGAACTAAACGAGATATTCTTCAGGGACCTGGAGATAAGAAAACCGGATTATTTTTTAGGTGTTGACATCAAATCACTGGGAAGAGTGCTGGGTGAAATATTGATCAAGTCAGAAGAAGTATTGCTGAAAGAAAAGCCTGACGCTGTTTTGATACTTGGCGATACTAACAGCAGTATTGCCGCAATTATTGCCAAACGGCTAAGAGTACCTATATATCATATGGAAGCAGGAAATCGTTGCTTTGACCTGAACGTACCTGAAGAAATTAACCGTCGATTGGTTGACCATATTGCTGATTTTAACCTGGTCTATACCGAACATGCCAGAAGGCACCTTATATCAGAAGGACTTCCGCACAGAAGAATATATCTTTCAGGATCTCCCATGTACTTTATCATTCAAAAGAAAAAATACAAAAACTCGATATATTAAATGAGCTTAAACTGAAAAAAGGTCAGTTTTTTGTGATCAGTGTCCACCGTGAAGAAAATGTAGATAACAAGAAAAATCTGACAAAAATCCTTACAGTATTAAATACACTCGCAGAACAATATGATATACCTGTAATAGTATCGACACATCCAAGAACCAGAAAACGCCTGGAATCACATGATACAAA
>CAZFHF010000148.1:0-4911 GCA_964518655.1 uncultured Bacteroidales bacterium
CGGAAAAGTCCCTTATATTTAGATATACTTTGCCTGCCTGATCACCCAATACAGTCAGGCTGAAGTTACCTGTATTCGGTACCGGGTAAACTTGAACAGCAATTTCGCCTTGTTCCGGAGCATCTGCTGATGCCACTTTAACATAGGCATCAGATTTTGTTTTACACCCGTTTTCCAGTCCGGTTATTACATAGTAATTACCGCCAAGACTGGCATTAATCCGGCAAAATTGTTTGTTTTCGCCTGCAAGTACTACATCTTCATAATACCATTCGTAAGAATACAATCCTGAATCAAGGCATATCAAAATATCTTTTCCTTTCAGACGTATTTCAGGCTTATCAGGTGCAGTTTCGGGATATATTGTTTTTGAAGCTGTTGCTGTATTCATGCCGTCACTTATTTCCACAGTATATGTTGTTGTAACAATAGGTGCAGGAACAGGATTGCTTAATGTTGATGTAAATCCTGCAGGTTGTGATGTCCATGAATAGGTATATGATTCAGCCTGTCCATCAGGTACAGCAGTTAACTGGATGCCTGTCCCCGGGCAGGCTGTGCTTGATGCACTGGTTATTGATACTGACAAAGGCTCTACACTGGTTGTAACTGTCGATGTACTAAGTGCCACGTCTCCGCAGTAATCCATATTAATATAGCTTTCGCCCTTTAATCCCGTATTTTTCCATACAGCCCTTCTTCTGCCTTCATCTCCTTCGTCACGGTCAGTTACTGTAACATCAAAACCAATTACATCAACTGTATATGGATCAAGAACGCTACCTGTATTATCAATCAGGGAACTTATACTTATTGCATACTCAAAGATATAATCAGAAGCATTAACAGTGTAACCATACAATACATTACCGCTCCTATTATTTCCTTCTCCCCATAACATTCCGTTTGAATAATACTGGTCATTATCCTGAACAAAACTAAAAGTTGCCTGATAATGACCAGCCGCTGTATATACACCGCCTTCATCATTCAGGCTGGCATTCACATCAATATATATTTCAGGCCTGTCATACAGCCACTCTACATCGCTTCCGGCTTCATAATTAGGGTAGAAATCATCATCTTCAACGGCAACAAGTACGATAATATATTCATTGGTCCATGCCGCCCGCCATGTTGCTGAATTAAGCGTTGGAATCTCTGAAGAAAAAAACCGGTTGATCTCCTGTTCTTCAACATCATCCCAGACTTCATCAACTGTCCCGTCAATGAGTGGTGCACAGCCTTCCGGAAACTTATACAACGTAGCATGAGGATAATCAAGTGACTGGGAGCTGAACCTTACTTCTCCTGCATAATCCATATTAGTCCAGCCTTCACATTCCTTCCATCCGCTAAATTTCCTGATAGGCATCCCGCCCTGCAGTCCTTCTGAAATATCAACATCCACATTAGTCATTGTAAACCCGATAACCACATCATTTGCCGGCTCCAGCGGTCCGATGGCCCCGGGGATCGAGTCAATGGTCAGGGAGGTGTAAGGTATATACATTTCATACACCCAGGAATCTCCTTTACGTACAAAGCCGCAATCATATGTAACATATTTGGGCCACATCTCAAAATCATCTATAAAATCTGACTGTGTTCCTTCCGTCCATGGTGTAACAAACTGATAATGGCCGTACCACGGACCGTAAGTAATATTATTTGCACTTCTTCCGTCTTTAAGGTTTTCAGTATAAACATCAATAAATACTTCCATCCTGTCAGACTGCCAGTCAGCAAATCCTGTACACCACTGGTCGCATAGCTCATCATCATCAACTGTTATGAGGATGTATAAGCCTTCATCATCCCATGCAGCCTTCCATGTTGAAATATCAGGTGACGATATTCCCTCAAAAATAGATAATTCATTATAATGCAGGTCCATATCCTCCCACACGCCGTCAATTATGCCGTCTATAACAGGTGAATATCCTGCAGGAAGCTTATATATCACAGCGTCTTCATCAGCAACGTTATTTTCTGATATACGAACCTGGCTATTTTGAATAAGTATCATCGATCCGCACTGGTCAATATCTCTCCAGAAGTCCATATTTATTGGTTTATGGCCCCATACCAGGGTTCCATCTCTTGTATCCCCTAAATCCTGATCATTAATTTCAAATGAAAAGCCTATCTGATTTCCTAAAACAGGGCTAAAAACTTCATTCGGTTCAACTGCAGTATTTTTTATCTCATCTAATGGAATAGCAAACTCAATAATATATCCTTCATCATTATAAGTTCTGTTAACAATAGTATTATCGGTCCCATTTTTCTCCGCTGCAAATCCTGATTCAGCAGTAAATGCAATTTGTATTATATCCCAGTTATCCCATGGTTCACCTGCCAGATCAGAACTATGTGTTTTTGGGACCAGATCAAAAGTTAAAGTTATTGCATCATTATCATACCAATTGCTTAAGCCTTTTGAACCTATAATATCATCCTTAATATCTGCCATTCCATAGAGGTAATCATTATCCCATGCAAGGTACAGATCACCCGAACAGTCATTTACAGAAGATACGCTCCAAAGATTTAAATTTTGCAGGTCAAGATGGATATGACCGGTTGCAGCTTCCCAGTAGTTATCAATAGTACCTCTTAAAGTTACATTATCAAGTCCAATATGATTATGAACAGTAGAAAACCTTATATCCATTTCATTACCGGCAGGTATGCCTGTCATAGGAATGCTGATGCAATACCAGATACCCTCTTCAATGCCATAAGGTATATAGGTTGTATCCAGAGTAATCCAGCTTCCGTCATCCACCCTTACATCAACTGCTAATCCTCTGTGTATAGAATAATTAGTCCCGGGCCTCTTTGCATATCCGAATTCAAGTTCAAAATCATAATATCCGTTAATTTGAACATCAGCCAGAATAACCGTATCCCAGCTTCCGGAATATTGATCCGGCATGGTAATGTGTAAATGCATACCTTCGCTACATTGTGTAACTTCATCTTCTTGCCCGTCTACATACTCATTAATTCTGATAGAAGAGTCAGAGCCTGCAATCCAGTGTCCGTTTATTGCAGTAAATGTTGTTACATCGTCAAAATCCCAGTGATATGGATAGCCCTCTGACTGGTGAGGAGCGGGATTCTCAGCAGTGGTTTCCGTATCCCACCTAAGATCACCAAATGTTTCCCTTGTAATAGCTGGTATTAAAGATTGGGCGTACTGATTAATTATTATACCGTTAAATACTAAAAGCAGTACAATGTGAGTGAATATGAAGGTAAATTTCCGCATGAAACAGATTATCATAGAATAAAAATATAAAAAAATTCTTTCTGTATCAATTATTTGTATAAAATACTATTAATGATTTGATTAACTGCGCAAAGTTTATAGTTAATGTTTAAAGTTTAAGGTTTAAGGTTTGAAGTTTAAGGTTTAAAGTTTGGCGTCTGCTTGCACCGAAATCCATATATTGCACAGAGTACTCCTGAAAACGTACTTCTGTTGGTATAATGAAATGTTAAAAAATAGGGTAAAACCATAGTTGTTAATCTTACAGTTAGAAAGGCCTTCAAAGCGTAATTTGATAAAAATTAAGGTATTAAAAAAAAACAATTATGTAACTAAAAAATAATAGTCATGAAAACACAAGTTAAATTTTTTGGAATGAAAGCATTTGTTACTATAGTCCTGGCACTATTCGTTCAGGGGATAACAATTGCAGGTCCTGGTAAATCCGGGAATGAAACAAGTGATAAGGATACAGCTATGTATCACACTTACCTGGGTAAAATAATCGACAGCGAAACGAACGAGCCGATAGTGTTTGCCAGTGTGTACCTGGCAGGTTCAAGTATCGGCACCGTATCAAATATTGACGGTGAGTTTATTCTTAAAGTCCCTGTGGATAAAAATTATGAAAAGCTTAATATTTCATTTGTCGGGTATAAGACACTTGATTTATCTCTTAATACACTGGGCAATAAGAATAATACAATTAAGCTGGTACCTGATCCTATACCTATACAGGAGGTAATTATAAGAACTGGTGATCCTGAGGAATTGCTGAGAAAAGCAATAGGAAGAGTAGCTAAAAATTATGGAAACACACCAGCAATGATGACAGGCTTTTATCGTGAAACAATAAAACAAAACCGCAATTATGTGGCAGTTTCAGAAGCAGTGATTGATATCTACAAGGCAGGTTATAAGAATGAATTTGAATTTGACAGGCTTAAGATATACAAAGGCAGAAAAAGCCAGGATGTGAAAAAGATGGATACTATAATATTTAAGCTCCAGGGCGGCCCAAAAACAAGCCTGTTATTAGATGTCGTGAAAAATCCTTCTGTGCTGCTATCAGAGGAATTTTTTGATTATTATAACTATAAGTTAAACGGTGTTATCAATATTGACAAAAAGGAAGCATATGTAATTGAATTTAAGCAAAAGGGAAATGTTGATATGGCATTATACCAGGGTAGAATATATCTCGATGTTCAAAGTCTGGCTATCGTTAGAGTAGATTTCAGTCTTAGTGAACAGGCAATTTCCAAAGCAGGCAATGAGCTGGTCAGGAAAAAGCCCATAACTATGAAAGTAGATGTTGAAGATGCCAAATATCTGACCAATTACAGGGAGGTCAACGGACAGTGGCAATTAAATCATGTCAGGGCTGAAGCAAAATTCAAATGTAAATGGGATAAAAAATTATTCCGTTCCATATATACTACAATGCTTGAAATGGCTGTAACCGAAAAGGATACCGTGAATGTCAACAGATTTAAATACAAAGAAGCAGCCAAAATATCAGATGTGTTTGTAGATGATGTTAATTATTTCATGGATGAGGATTTCTGGGGTTCTTATAATGTCATAAAACCTGATGAATCAATTGAATCAGCAATAGCTAAGCTGAACAGAAA
>CAZFHF010000148.1:4921-5655 GCA_964518655.1 uncultured Bacteroidales bacterium
AATGCTTCGTAAATAATCCTTTTATTTCAGATTATATTATTAAGTTTAATATTTGTTAGTATTATTGCTTTTAAATGAGACAATAAAACTGCCCTTTACAGATAAGTATCAAACACTGGAACAGTAAATGAACAAGGAAGACCTGAAAATAGTAAAAGAAATAAAGAAAGGAAACTTAAAAACCTTTGAGATGTTATTTAAAAAACTATATACAAGGCTTTGCAATTATGCAAATAAGTATGTTCATAACATTGATGTTGCCGAAGAGATTGTGCAGGAACTGTTTTACAAATTATGGGCTAAAAGGGAAAAACTCGATATTAATGTTTCACTTAAATCTTATCTGTACAGGGCAGTCTATAATGGAAGTCTTCAATATCTTAATCACCGTAATATAGAAATAAGATATGAAGACTACCGGAAGAAAGAATATAAAGAATATAACACAGATGCGTCGGAAGCAGTCAGGACACAGGAGCTTTATGAAATAATTAATGACACATTAAATTCTTTACCTGAAAGATGCAGGAAAATATTTCATTTAAACAGGTTTGAAGGGCTTAAATACTGGGAAATAGCAGAGAAATTATCATTATCAGTTAAAACAATTGAAGCTAATATAAGTAAAGCATTAAAGCTTCTTCGCAAGAATTTAAAAGAATATACTGAAGCATAATAAAGGAAAGTGTGAAATCGCATTTAAATGAATAAAATTGAATTATCATATCATCAGT
>CAZFHF010000148.1:5665-7551 GCA_964518655.1 uncultured Bacteroidales bacterium
ACACTACTTTCAAAATCCCTTGCAGGAGAAAGCAGTGCAGATGAAAATAAAGAAATTGAAGAGTGGATAAACGCCAGCGGGAAGAATAAAACATTATATGATAATATTCAATCTGACTGGGAAAAAATTAATGAAATAAATAAAATGAAAAAAGCAGATGTAAATAAAGCGTGGGATAACTTGAAGAGCAGAATATTGGAGGATGAACCGGATCTGGAAGTTATTACTGATTTTAAACCGGGTTTTTCTGAAAGATATTTATACAGGGCTATGCGTTTAGCAGCATCAATAATATTGCTTGTTGGAATTTCATTTGGAGTGTATAAGATTTATATGCAATCACCTGTTTTTGACAGGCAGAGTACAATAGTAAGATCCGGCTATGAGAATAGTTCAATTATGGTATTGCCGGATGGATCAAAAGTATTCTTAAATTCAAATACCTATATTAGATACACTGAAAATTTTGGCAGTGATGCCAGGGAAATCTATTTAAAGGGAGAAGCATATTTTGAAGTTGTGCATAATGCAGAACTGCCTTTTATTGTTAATACAAATAAAGCCGATGTAAAAGTCCTGGGAACAGCTTTTAATGTGAATACGCAAATATCAGGTAAAGAACTTGAGGTTTTTGTTGAATCAGGAAAAGTACAGTTAAATCAAAAAAACGGTTACAATAATAATATTCTAATAGAGCCCGGCTATATTGGAGTGCTGTCAGAAAATACCCTGAATAAAAGTAAAAATAATGACATAAATTATCTTGCCTGGAAAACAAGGTACATGGTTTTCAGGGATACAAAACTTGAAACGGTAGCGAGAAAACTGGAAAATGTTTATAATACACATATTATATTTGAAAATCCGGAAACAGCTGATTGCAGGTTAACAACAACATTCAATGATCAATCGCTTGATTCAATACTGGAAGTTATTAAAGAAACGTTTAACCTTGAAGATATTGTTAAAACAAAAAAAGGTATAATAATAGTTGGACAAGGTTGCTAATCATATTGCAACAAATTTTAAAACATATTATAGTAAAATTTGTACCTGCAGGTATATAATTATTATATCCCTTTTATTTGGATTTCAATTTATCCATGGACAGAAATCAGTCCTGGATCATCCACTGAATATATATATTACAAATTATCCAATTTATGATATCTTAAAAATCATTGAAGATGAGACAGGCTACAATTTCTCATATAATGCGGATATTATTGATACGGATAAAAGGGTATCTGTTAACTCGCAAAATAAGTCCCTGCAAAATATCCTCAATTATGTTCTGGATGACTCAACATACATATATAAGGTTATCGGCAAACATATTGTAATATTCAGGCCTGGCACCGAGATACGGGAATATGCAAGGGAGATCATTACAGACTCCCTGCCTGTTCTGGAAATTAAAGGGACAATTATAGATAATGATTCACGCAAGGCCGTAGAATATGCCAACATTTGTATTGTGGGTAAAAGTATTGGCACAGTTTCCAATGCTGACGGAGATTTTATACTGAGAATGCCCGCATCATATATTGATGATACTGTTGGTATTTCATTTATTGGCTACCAGACGTCCATGAGGCCTGTTATTGACTATTTAACAGAGATAAACATTATTTCATTAATCCCTGAATATATACCCATACAGGAAGTAATAATAAGGAAAATAGATCCTATGACCTTGCTAAGAAATGCAATTGAAAATATTCCTGTCAATTACAGCAATTCAAATACATTGCTTACGTCTTTTTACCGTGAATCAGTGAGGGAATCAAAACGTTATATAATAGTCGGTGAAGCGGTTATAGAAACTCTCAAATCACCTTATAATGAATCATACCTGAATGATCAGATTAAGATTATCAAGGCAA
>CAZFHF010000149.1:0-7540 GCA_964518655.1 uncultured Bacteroidales bacterium
CTGATCAAAGAATATGGGTATATCACCCGGGATTGGTTCACTGGGGATAGTATAGAGTATTGAATCCTGTTCAGGAATATCAACAATGCTTGAAACATCAAAATCAAAAACAGTATCCATCTTAAGATACAGTATTATCTCATCACCTCTGAATACCAGGACTGAGTCCGTATCTTCCTCATCAACCACATCTCCTATTGAAAATGATCCCTGGATAAGTGGCGCATTTATATTGGGATTATATTCTATACGGTCAGACATATTATCAAAATCCAGCTTATCCTTCATGCATGAATGAAAGAAAAGTGATATCACTAAAATAAGAAATAAGTGATTTTTCAGTATTACTCTAAGTGGTTTCATATCTAATTATATTTTCTATCATTGTACGGAATAATTAAGTAAGAAGTTATCATCACTTCCGACTACAAGATTAAACTGAGACGATGCATTACTAAAATACCCGATACTAAATAAAGTACTCCCCCGCAAAGGAAAACCTTTATAAAGAGTCCCGTCATTATTTAACAGATATATAAGGTTTTTGTTTTTCGAAACTACTCCTAACTTTCTGTCAGAATACGAAAAATGATAATACACAGGCTGAGAGGCAATATCTTCATTAAAATTATAGCTGAATAATTTTGACTTTTCATTTTTAAATACATGCAATATTCCTTTATCCAGAAAAATATAATCTCTTTGCCCGTTGCCATCCATATCTTTAAAATCAAAGAAATGATCAGGTGTAAAGCTGCCAAAATTCATTCTTTTTACCTGTCCCCTGAAGTTAATAAAAAAGACAATTCCTGAAGTATCTGTAATTACAATTCGTGATTCTGCTGAATTATCTTTAAGATCAAGCAGATAGTTATTGTTTGCTGATATAGGGAATATATCCTGGACAGCAGTTCTTACCTTGCCTTTACGGTCGAGAATATATGTTTTGTACCTGTCCCCGAAAACAATATAATCTTTGTCGCCAACTTTAAAATGGTTTGCCGGATGTGTCACTGTTCCTTCAGTTTTATCGAATTGCCAGCCATTTAATAGTGCTCCGTCTTTTGTATATGCATATACATGTTTATCCTCGCATGCTATAAAGAATCTGTAATTTTTATTGTTTTCATAATCAAAGAGCGATAATCCGTTTGTTGCAGGTGATCTGAGCTTAACAGGATATCTTTCAATATAATTACCGTTCCGGTCAATAATATGAATATAGTTCTTTGTGCTGAAAAGAATCTGCAGTTTATCATTTTTGTAGTAGTCAATCTGATATATATCACTGTTTATATTCTCAGGAATATTAAATTTCCATAATATCCTCCCTGCTTTATTTATCAGGTAAATATTATTCTTAAGATCCTGAACAAATATTTCACTTTGGTCAGTATAATGATTTTTTAAAAACCGCGGTTTAAAATCAATAGTTGTATCGAGAAGGCTTTCCCATACGGTATGGGGTTTATATTTATATTGTGAAATATACTTTACAAATATGTTATTATATATCAGATCATTGGATGTGTTCAGCTGGAAGCCCAGGACCTGCACCTTCTGAAACAATTGTATATTCTCTTCCCACCCTTTAAATATATCATCAATAATATATCTGCTGAAGTTGATTGGTGAACGCCCCAGGTTTGTGAAAAATCCGATCGAAGTGCGGGGGGATAAATTATTCTTATACTCCTTGTAAGCAGGATCGGTTATAATAGTCTTATTCAATACATTGCTATGTATAAAATTTGACAGTGATTTCACTGAACTGCCAAATACAAGGTAATTGTCAATAAATGTAAAGTATGAATCATCATTTAAATTAAAAAATTCACCAAATATTTTACCTGTAAAATTTGTCAGGGGTAATTTATAAACAGGATAAGTTAATTCATTGTCAACCTTATAATTAATTGTTAGTTTATCAACGCTTATGGAATTTTTCCCGGCTGTTTTTTTCAGTATTTCAAGTAATTTTTTTTCGGCCAGGCTTTTGCTTTTTAACTTAAAAACAATAAAAGTGTTTTCATTTTCATCATTCACCTCACTGTCCCCCATAGCAATTGTAATTTCATTATCAAGTATTTCAAGAAAATCCCTGGAAATATCGATATTGTATTTATTTCTGATAAAATTCAGCTCCTTAGTATATTGCTTTAATCTCCCAAGTTTTCGCAAATAATTTTTATAATCTTCAAAATAAGCATTAACATCTGATAGTGTGAGAACCATAAAAGTTGATATAAAGGATGGCAGGATATTATCAACCTCAATTTTTTGGGGGCTCTGGCGTGTAAAAATATTTGCCGTATAATTCAGCGAATCTGAAAAATGAGTAAATCCGTTCAGTAAAATCATATCATCTTTAATGTTCAAATCCAGTTCTGCCCAGTTTGCAAAATAGTCATAAGATCTAATTCTGGATTTATAATCCTGGTTAATCGCTGTTGAGATGATTTTAGGCAGATTCTTGAAGTTAACGAATAAGTTGGCATTAACATTTTTCCCTGCAGTAGCAAATACTTCTTTAAATCCTGCCTGCTGTACAATTGATTTAGGTATATCTAATTGTCTTATGGCATCTTCTATTAATATTGAAGAAAAACTCAAAATAAAAAGTCCATCTGTTACTGTATAAGAAAAGTAATTCACAGGTTTCTCATTTAACAGCCTTATATCATACAAATCTCTGCCTTCATACTTCCTGTGCGTTATTGTTCCTGAGTTGATTAACAGTTCCGATATTAGTTCATTTATTTTTTTCGCCCCCAGTCCTTTTGGTAATTTGTAATAATGGATAAAACTAACCCTTGCTCTTCCTGTGTAGTGTGCTGAAATAAAGGACGGGTTGTTCAAAAGCAGTTCTCTGGCAACAGGATATTTTGACATTAGTAAGTCAATATACCCAATCTGTTGATCAATATTATTGAATACTGATAATTTACGAAGTTCATCCCAAATCTTGTTGTTCTTTTGAGTTATTTTTATGATTCCTTGAAAATCATTTACCCGGATAATCAGAGAGGCATCTAATGGTATTGCTTTAAGAGGTTCACTTGATACTGCCGGCCTGCTTTTAAAGTATAGAAATCCTAAGAATATAAGTACAACAACAAAAACCAGAATAACATATACAAAAGCTCTCTTGGTTAACATATTCACTATTAATAGCTCTTTATTCAAAGTTAGAAAATTAATTTATTAGTCAAAATCATAATTACTAACACATATATACTGGAACAGTTTTTGTTAATAAGCTTGAATTCATATACTTTTGGGGATTATGAAAACTTTATGCTGGTTATTTACCCTGTATTTTACATTAACAGTACATCTGTCAGGGCAGGAAATTGTTGTGCAGAACTCATATACAGGCGTTCCTGTTGAAAATGTTGCTGTTTTTAACCAGGATAAATCAAAATCCACACTTACTAATGCTGAAGGAAAAGCAAGCCTCTCGCAATTCGAAAGCACTGACAGTATTTACTTTCAACATACTGCATATGACATTACAGTTCTTGCCAAATCAAATATCTTAAATAATGACTGCAGGATTCTGCTAAAAAGAAAGAATATCTTAATTGATGATATTGTAATATCATTTAATAAGCTTGGAGAAGATAAGAGAGACATCCCTCATATGGTTGATGTGATCACGGCAGGAAAAACAGAAAATGATCCTTCACAAACTTCTGCAGATATTCTTACAGGCACAGGAAATATTATTGTTCAGAAAAGCCAGGGAGGTGGAGGAAGTCCGATTCTCAGGGGATTTGAAGCTAATAAGATATTACTGGTGGTGGATGGAGTCAGAATGAATAATGCGATATACAGAAGCGGGCATTTGCAAAATTCCATAACTATTGATAATAATATTCTGGAACGAATTGAAATAATTTATGGCCCCAGCTCAATAATATATGGCAGCGATGCCCTTGGAGGAGTTATACATTACTATACCAGAGATCCTGTTTTGTCCGGTGAGAGCGGGAAGCCCCTGTTTAAAACCAGGTTATATACTCAATATTCATCAGCCAATGAAGGCAAAGTATTGCATTTTAACTTTAACACAGGTTTAGCAAAATTCGGCTCTCTCACAAGTATTACTTTCAGCGATTACGGAGATATTAAAATGGGAATGCTCAGGGCTCCGTTTTTGCATAATGACTATGGAAAGAACCTTAACTATACTGTAAATGTTGAAGGAAAAGATTCGACAGTTAAAAATTCAAATCCTGAAGTACAGTTAAATTCAGGATACAGCCAATATGATATCCTGCAAAAATTTAAATATTCACCAAACAGCATGCTTGATATTATTATTAACTTTCAATATTCAACATCATCATATATTCCCCGTTATGATCAACTGAACCTTTATAAAGGAGATGATCTGAAATTTGCTGAATGGCAATACGGGCCCCAAAACAGATTTCTTGCATCCCTGAAATCTACATTGAAGTATTCCACTCCGTTTTTTACAAATTTTAACAGTATCCTGTCGTTTCAAAGAATAGATGAAGACAGGATAACAAGATATTTCGGAGATAAGAATGAAATACACCAGGAGGAAGACTTATACTTATGTTCGGTCAACTTTGACCTTTTAAAACTTCATAATCAAAATACCAAAACCCACTATGGAATTGAATTTATTTATAATAACCTTAGCTCCAGCGCCTTCAGGCGTAACATAACTGATAACACAGTGGCTGACACCTTAACCAGGTATCCTGACAAAGGCAATCAAGCATACGATTTCTCAGCATATATCAAGAATAAATGGAATGTAAGTAAGAAATATATCTTATCAGGCGGCATAAGATTTAGTTACTCATACTATGACTCGGAATTTGATTATAACTCATCTTTCTATAATCTTGCATTTTCAGAGATAGTACAGAATAACGCCGCTCTAACATTAAGTTTGGGCTTGATATACCTTCCTGTAAAGGATATTAAACTCAATCTTATATTTTCATCAGGTTACAGAAATCCGAATATTGATGATTACGGAAAAATAAGGGAAAAGAGCGGAACACTGATGATTCCTGATAATAATCTCAAGCCCGAATATTCATATAACGGGGAATTAGGATTTTCAGGAACATTTGATGGTTATATTCAATTAAACGGTGCATTATTCCTGAGCTACATCAGGGATGCAATAACCAGGACAACCGCTGAGTTGAACGGAACATCCCTGTATGTTGCTGGTGAAGACACACTGAGATTAATTAAAAACTATAATGCTGAAGAAGCTGTTATTTGTGGTACAAGCCTGAATATCATATCTGATTTAAACTCAGATATCAGCTTCAAGGCTACATTTAATTATACATATGGAAAAAACCTTACAGACACTCTTCCCCTATCGCACATTCCCCCAATCTATGGAATAACATCTGTAAGTTACCAGTTGAAAAAAATAACCAATGAAATATATGTAATATATAACGGATGGAAACGTATGAAAGATTTGAATCCATACGGAGAAGATAATATTGAATTCGCAACCGGTAACGGATTTCCGGGATGGTTCACTCTTAATGCCAGGACTACCTGGAAAATAGACAGGCAATTATCATTTATGTTTGCAGTGGAAAATATCCTCGATTATTTCTACATGCCTTTTGCATCAGGTATTGCAGCGCCAGGAAGAAATTTCATGATATCTGTGAGAATGAAATTATAAAGAATCCGTATTCATAAAGCACTGAAAATAATGTTTTCCTTTGCTTACTATTCTAATTAAATTTTGTAATCTGAAAAATCTTGTCGAAATTCGAAATTATGCCAGAAATAAATCCGCGTATAGAAGGCAGCTGGAAAGATATATTAATGGATGAATTCAGTTCTCAGTATTTTTCTGAGCTAAGGGATTTTCTTGTTGAAGAAAAAAAGAAATTCAGGATTTATCCTCCGGGAAATTTAATTTTTAATGCATTTAACAGAACGCCTTTTAACAGGGTAAGGGTGGTTTTGCTTGGCCAGGATCCTTATCATGGTAAAGGACAGGCACATGGCTTATGTTTTTCAGTACCTGAGGGTATACCACAACCTCCCTCACTGGTTAATATTTTTAAAGAGTTAAATTCCGATCTGAGTATTCCGCTTCCGGCACATGGTAATCTTGAGAAATGGACATCTCAGGGCGTATTGCTGTTAAATGCCATTCTGACAGTGAGAGCAAACCAGGCTGGATCACACCAGAACAGGGGTTGGGAAAAATTTACTGATTCAGTGATTAATAATATTTCTGAAAAACGTACAGGTATAATTTTTCTTCTCTGGGGCAAATATGCACAGGCAAAAGAGCAATTAATTGATACAAACAAACATTATATACTGAAAGCTGCGCATCCTTCGCCTTATTCTGCTGATAATGGTTTTTTCGGATGCAAACACTTTTCCAGAACAAATGAAATATTAAGCAAGCAAGGTCTGGAAAAAATTGACTGGAGTATACATGATAAAACCAAATAATCTTTATTATCAATGACTTTTAATGTTATCCTCTTTGATCTTGATGAGACGCTAATGTTAGAAAAAGCATCAGCTGAAAAGATATTTCTTAAAGTCGCAAGATATGTGCAGGAAAGATATGGTATTAATGCTGATGAATTTCATGCTTTAATCAGGGCAAACGCCAAAAAATTGTGGCATGAACTACCTTCATATCCTTATTGCATGAAGATAGGTATTAGTTCATGGGAAGGCTTATGGGCTGAATTTACCGGTGACCATGAAACGCTCAGGTACCTTGCCGCCAACAAAGATTATTACCAGCTTATGCCATGGCATATTACCCTGCAGGAATTCAATATCGATAACAAGGATTTTGCCGCACAGCTTTCTCAAATGTTCATCAGAGAAAGGAGGAAGGAGCATGTATTATTCCCTGAAACTAAGAATGTGCTTGAGATACTGTCTTCTCAATACCAGCTTGGCATAATAACAAACGGAAGCCCGGATCTGCAGCGCAGGAAAATAAACGGCGGAAATTTAAGCGGATATTTTCAACATATAATAATATCAGGTGAGGTGAACTATGGAAAACCTGACAATCAAATATTTCAAATATCTGTGGATAAATTCGGTACAGATGCAGATAAAGTATTAATGGTCGGAGACAATATTGAAAATGATATCGCAGGGGCTAATGCCTGCGGAATAAAAACTGCCTGGGTGAACCGTAACAGTAAAGATGAGGGTGCACTTCCCGTAAGTCCCGATTTTATAATAAAAGACCTGGATGCTTTATTAAATGTTTTGAATAGAAAATAATTAACATTATATAATAAAAATATACCTGCCTGATTACGGGCAGGTATATTAACACTTGCATTATTATATAGCCTAACGATTAAAAACCCATCCCAACATTAAATCCAAACCATCCTCTTGTTGTTTGTTTTCTGTTACTAATTTTAAAAGCCCATGCCGGAGCTATTTCATCAGCAGAATCTGAATAATCCGAAACTAACAAATTTACCGCAGGACCGGCAAAAATACTGAAATGCTCGGCAATCTTATA
>CAZFHF010000150.1:0-7512 GCA_964518655.1 uncultured Bacteroidales bacterium
ACCGTCAACCCTGACATTCAGAAAATAGGGTCCCTTGCTCCAGTCGATTGCCAGAAAATCATCTCCTGTTTCTCCCTGGCCTATAGTCAGGGCAACCATTCCAAATTTATTTGTTACAGCTGTGTGCATTTCATTATATACTGATATACCATCAACAGCTCCCTGAATAATGCCTATGGTAAATTCAACTTCGGTATCAGCTAATACAGCTCCGGCAGCATCACGTGCGATAGCCTGATACTTTATTCCATCAGGAACCTGCGAAAATCCGCGTATGCTAAATAGTATTGTTAGTAGTATAACGATTGTTAAAGTTTGTTTTTTCATTTTTTTCGTTTTAATATTTTGAAGATAAGTTTTTAATTGGTCTTTATAATTTTGAGTGATTTGATTACCTGCTTGTTAGCATGAATTCTAAGTATATACTCTGATTCCGGCAGTTTTTCTATATCGATCTGCGAATTTCCATTATGAATAAGCTCCGATGTTAATCGTCTTCCTGATAAATTATATAATTCTGCTGTCATACGGACCGGATTATCAGCTATGGTTCTGATATTTATGATGTCCTTTACAGGATTGGGATAAACAGTTATATTAAATCCAGGCAGTAAATCTTCAGTAATCCCTGTGATTATTAAATTACCCTGATTAAATCCCTGGGTAAGAATTATATTATCATTTGCATATGTTTCAACTGCAAGTTCCCCTATAGTCCAGCTTAATGATATCGTAGTCGTTTCATAATAACCTGAAGAAGAAGTTATTACATCCTGGGCAATACATTTTGTGAAGAATATTTGTGCAGTATATGCAGCAATAAACAGCAATAATTTAATATAGTACCAATTTTTCATTCCTTTTCGTTTAATAAGTTTTGGTTTAAATTATGCAGTCTTGCTTTTACGGAGAGAAACAAATTTTAATATGCAATGTTCTGTGGTCTTTGCGGTATTTACGCAATTCATCATACGTGATACGTTTTAACTATTTGGAATGTTTTTTATTGGCGGTTAAAATTGACGAACTGCATGTATTTTGTGACTAATATTCCTTTATACCTTATACCAGGATTTGTCAGCAGAATCATGTACTGCTTTTTTTCTCAGGATTTTTTTTATAAGAAACAGTATAGTTACAATAACAACCAAGGATACGATTATTATATACAGATTTTTACCTGCAATAAACAGTGGCCTGGGATTTCCAACACAGATGTATGCTGACCAGTAGAAGGGGTGCGCCCTTGTAAGATTCGCTTCTTTAATAAACTTAAGTTTTGCATTTCTCAGAGCCTCATCTTTTGGTCTGCCCTTTGCCAGCTCTCTGTAGAATTCAGTCATAAGCTTAACTCCCGATTTATCTTCAATTACCCATAATGTCATAATTATACTCGGGCAGCCTGCGTATATAAATGCCCTTGCCAGGCTCATCACTCCCTCTCCTTTTTGAAGTATTCCTTCTCCGCTGCTGCATGAGCTTAACACAGCAAGTCTTGCACTTAAGTTCATGTTGTATATTTCATACGTATTTAATAATCCGTCTTCTATGCTGTCATTATCATTTGTAAAGGCAAGTTTTGAAAACATGGGATTAATATTATCAATTATTGTATGCATTGACAAATGTAGTATATCATAGTATCTGGCAGTATCCTTAAATATTGCTTCTGTGGCCTGATAACCCTCAAAAATATCGGATTCAACGATTTTACTGATGTTATACACCTCATCTTTCACGCCAGCAATAGGATATAGCTCCTTCCTGTATTGCTGCCTTGTCATAGTTAAAATTTCATTAGTGTTTATCGGATTTTCATATGCAGGTGCAAAAGCTGATAACTTTTTTATTCTCCTGGTATTAACAGGTGTTATCTCCCTGAAGCAAAGGGTTGATGATAATGCATATGAGACTATATATTTATTTATCAGGTAGTTAAGATCCCTGTAATTTTTCCGGCTAATATTATTGTTGTTAATTAATAATGATTCAAATGGAAGGAAGCTTAGGAGTTCATCAGGAACAATAATGAGCTTTTTACTTTCTGTACAGTCATCAACAGGTTTGATCAGGCAGTCATATAAATAATTGGAATTCTTAACAAAGCTTAAAAAATCATCAATTGATGATTTTGAGAAGTCATATTTTTGCAGTATACCTATTATTGTATTTAATGACCTGTGAAATGTTGAGTCAAGGGGCTTATAAAAAATATTCATTCCTGTTTTTTCCAGAAGAAAAATGAACAATGATGTTTCTGATATAGAATACTCAACTATTGCCTGGTTATTTTTCAGTTTTTGCTTAAGGGTTTCAATATCAGCAACCTCAGAATTATATTTTAGTGAATAATATTTTGGAAAGCTGTCTTCATATAATGCAATAAGTTTGTCATATTCCATGGTTATTTCAAAGAGTAGTTCTTCCCAGAGTTTAATCTTCCTTTCATCTGATGTTTCATTTCGCTTTTCTTCATAGACAAGCTCCCTGTAAAGTTCCTTGTCCCTCATAAGTTCAGTTTCCCGCTGTAACAGTGAATCAGGTATGTCTGAATAACTTTTGGCTTCTGTATTTCTTAGAGCTCCAAGAAGAACTGCTGCTTTGCTTTTTTCGGCATACTTAAAAGCCTGATACATATATTTGTTTTCCCCGGTGGTTTGCCAAAGTATATAAGCAGTATATATTGCATCGATGTATGTACTTTTTTCATTTTCAGATAAAAACAGTTTGCTTTCCTGTGTCTGGTATCCCATTCTTATTTTATCTATAAGCTGGATAGCAACATCGTGAGTATTCAGACTTGCTTCCAGGTCTTTTATTCTGTTTGTTTGCCGGTAACATTCTGAAAATGCTTTGGCCTTCTGTTTAAGTGTTTTAATGAGATGGAGACTGGAGATTACTTTGCCGGTACCCGGATTATTATAAATATTCAGGTCATTAAAATCTTCGGTAAGGCAGTTTATGGATAGCTGGTAATAATGCAAAGCACTATCAATATTCCCTGTTGCTTCATAGTATCTACCAAAGTTAACCAGGCATTCGGAAGTTTGAGGGTGATTCGGGCCCCAGTGTTTAATGTATATTTTGTATGCATTATTCAGTAAACCACAGGCTTTGTCATACTGCCCCGTTTCAATACAAAGCTGGCTGTAGGATGAATATACATTGGCGAGCAAATATTTAAAATCCTGCGCTTTTCCTGATAAATGATGTTTTATCGATAGTTTAAAATACTTTTTAGCCTGATCATATATTTTTAATTTATAATAACAGTCTGCTAAATTTTCATATGTTACAGGCAGAAAAATCTTATAATATGTTTTACTTAAATCTTCACATTTTTTATAAAAATCAACAGCATCTTTATATTTTTTTTGTTCAAAATTTAAAACACCGAGACTATTATAGACATGAATAATACTAACAAATTTTGAATTATAAGTGAAATCGGAGATGTTTGCAGATTTGAACAGACTTAGGGCGGCTGAGTAATACTCCCTGGCCTTATCATATTCTCCCAGTCTTTTATAAATTTTTCCTCTGCTAATATTTATTCTTCCTAATGTTTCTTTAAAATTCATTTTATTCTTTTCACATAATTTTTCTGCTTTTATATATAATTCGTTGGCATCTTTAAATTTCCAAAACATTGAACTTATTACACCCAGTTTAATATATATATTAGCCAGTTTCAATTTATCATTCGGAAAATTCTGTTTTAAAATATCCATGTAAATAATATACTGTTTTCTTGCTTCATCAGAGAATCCCATATTAAAGTATCTGTCTCCGGTTTTAATAATACTATCCAGCTGCAATTGCAATAATTGCATATCATTTGGATTAAGCTTAGATTGACCGCTTATAAGATACTTGTCAAAATTTAATAATGAGGTAAATGAAACTGCAAAAATTAAAATTAGAATTCTCGATAACATAATTTAAGACTAAGATGAAAAAGATTTTAATGAAATAAAGTACAATTTAAATAATGTAAAAATTTAACAAAAGATTTTAGAAATAAAATTTATTGTTTAAATCTATACAAGCTTTTTAATTCATAATTTATAAAACTAATTACAAATTATTCAATAGCTAACAACTATCATAAGGTAAACATTTTTATTTACAATATTATACACTGAAAATTTATTATTTTTTATTTTATTAATTTTTAAGTTTGATTAAAGGATTTATAATATGGCATTCTGTTTATAAATCAATGAATAAAGTGTCAATAATTTTAAAAGAGTCATTTATTGATAGTGATTATATTTTTTGGAAATTATTGTTAGTAGATTAAAAATTCAGAAAAACTTTTAAAATTATTCTGGTTTGGAGGTAACCTTTGTTGCTTTTAAGTAATTAATATATGGCAGAATTATTTATGGCTCAGTAATCAGGTATTTTATTATCAGGTTACATTTCCTTTGTTTATAACCTTATAATTAAGAACTTAAACCTTGAATATTATAAAAGCGTATGCCGAAAAGCTTGCCTGCCTGCAAAAGAAATTAATGTTGCAGACTTTGGCTCAAAAGAGTAGGCCTAAAATTAAATCCTAAAAACGATGAAAATACTAAATCATGTAAGTAAAGAAAAATCAACAAAATTAGTTAATTCAAATAATTTTGAAATAATGAAAAGTAATGAACTTGATAAAGTAAGAGGAGGAACATCTGATCCTGATTTAATCTAAAAAGCTCGAAAATTATTGAGTTATAAAACACTAATTTGATTAGTCTAAAGTTTATAATATATTTAAGGACTTTAGACTTTTTTTTATTAAAAAATTATAATCTCCAATAAGTTATTAACCTTTTCCTTCCTGTTGGTTTTATGTTTAGTTAAGTAATTGTATTTGTGAAATACAATAAATTCCCTGTAAGTTTTTAACAAAATCCCCGGCTCAATTGTTATTGTTGCAGAAGATTGAATTTCATAACTTTACTATAATATTCTGCAAACAAATAAAGCCGTGAATGAATTTAAGAAACTAAAGAATAAAACAGCCCTGATAACTGGGGGCAGTAAGGGCCTTGGATTTGCCATGGCAAAATTATTTTCTTCGTACGGCCTTAAGGTTGTTATTGTAGGAAGGCAGGAAGAGATTTTAAAGGGAGCATGTACTGAACTGGGCAGTAATTGTTTGTTTTACACCAGGGATATATCAAATCTTGCGTCAATACCCGGACTTATTGCTGACATTGAAGAACAGACCGGCGGTATAGATATACTGGTCAATAATGCCGGTATACATTTAAAGAAAGATGCTGTTGATATCACTGATGAGGAGTTTCAGCAGATTATGACTATTAATCAGAATGCGGTATTTGCTTTTTCAAGGGAAGTTGTGAGAAGGATGCAAAACCGGAAATCCGGCAATATCATTATGATAAGTTCAATGGCTTCACGGTATGGAATACCGAAAGTATTGGCCTATACTGCGTCAAAATCAGCAGTAGAGGGTATGACAAGAGCGCTTGCCGTTGAATTGTCGCCTCTGGGGATCAGGGTTAATTGTATTGCTCCCGGGTTTATTAAAACTGATATGTCAGAAAAGGCTTTTAACAATGATCCTGCGCGTAAGGAAAAGGTGTTGTCACGTACGCCACTGAAAAAGCTTGGTGATCCTGAGGATGTGGCAAATGCAGCACTGTTTCTTGTATCAGATGCCGCCAAATATATTACAGGTGTTGTTTTGCCTGTTGACGGAGGAAATTCTATTGGCTTTTAATTGCCGTATTTAATATAAATTATAATGAAAATTACAAAAGGGGAGATCATCGTTTGTTCTCCGGGCAGAAATTTTGTGACATTGAAAATATTCACAGATGCGGGTATATACGGGTTGGGAGATGCTACTTTGAATGGCAGGGAGACAGCAGTTGTAAGTTATTTAAAAGATTATTGCATACCTTGTCTGATTGGCAAAGATCCTGCTAATATAGAAGATATCTGGCAGTATTTTTACAGGGGCGCATACTGGAGAGGGGGACCAATAAACATGACTGCCATAGGGGCAATTGATATGGCTCTGTGGGATATAAAGGGGAAGGTGCTTAATACCCCTGTATATAACCTTATAGGAGGTAAGAGCCGCAATAAGGTACTGGTATATTCACATGCCAGCGGGGCACATACTGATGAAGGGATTGAAGCAGTCGGGCAGGAGATTGATAAAGGATTTAAAGCAATAAGAGTGCAGACAGGCGTACCGGGAATAACAGGTACATATGGAGTAAGTATTGGTAAAAAGCCTTATGAACCAGCCGGAAGAGGACTTCCAAAGGAAACTGTCTGGTCAACTTCGGAATATCTGAATTTTATACCCCGGCTTTTTAATAGAATAAGAGAGGCTTTTGGCGATGATATAGAACTCCTGCATGATGTCCATCATCGCTGTACTCCAATCGAAGCAGCACGACTGGCAAAAGAACTGGAGCCTTCACACCTTTTCTGGATTGAAGATCCTGTTTCAGGAGAATTGCAGGAAGGATTCAGACTGATAAGAAACCATTCAGTGATACCCCTGGCAACAGGTGAGGTTTTTAATACAGTATATAATTATACTGCACTTTTTACAGAACAGCTAATCGATTACTTCAGAACACCCATAAATCATGGAGGAGGAATTACACATTTGCTGAAAATAGCTTCTTTTGCAGCAGTTTATCACATTAAAAGCGGATTCCACGGGGCAACTGACCTTTCACCAGTAAATATGGCTGCTGCCTTGCATTTTGATATGGCAATAAATAATTTCGGAATTCAAGAATATATGCCCCATCAGCCTGTTGTTAATGATGTATTTAAAACAAATTATTATTTTAAACAGGGATATCTTTATTTAAGGGATAGCCCTGGACTGGGTGTCGATATTGATGAAAAAGCAGCAAAAAAATATCCCTTTAAGAAAGCATACCTGCCGGTCAGCAGAAAAACAAATGGTACAATGTTCAACTGGTAACCTTTTTAGACTTCATGTAATTAATATGTGTGGATAATTATATCCTGTTATTATACAATTTTGTTGATAAAATATCAGATTAGTTGCCAAGGGATATAATTTATGCGGATATATTATTTCCTGGAACATATAATAATATGTATTCATCTGGTATATGTTTACAGTGAACTATATATTTATCAGGTTCTCAGAAAATACTTACAATTTACTGTTTATCAGGGTCTTGATTGACTAATGGTAAAAAAGAACATTATTTATATTTAGCAAATTTAAATTACCTATAATATGGAAAATGAAATTAATTACAGTGAGTTTATCGAGAGGTATCTTGATAAGGAAATGGGAGAAAGTGAGTTAACATGGTTTGAAAAAGAGCTGGATGACAATCCGGAACTGCAGAAAGAACTGGAACTACGAATGAATATTAATAAAGCAGTGAATGAGAAAGATATAATGGAGTTGAGGGATCAGCTGAAAGAAGCCTTCTCTCCATCAGAACCGGTAAGTCCTCAGAGAAAACCAATCCTGTCAGTATTTATGAA
>CAZFHF010000151.1:0-7500 GCA_964518655.1 uncultured Bacteroidales bacterium
AGCTTTATTACAAAATATCTCTTGAGGAAGTTGACCTGAAGGAGATAAAAGATTGCATGTCGGCCGAACAAATACAGGTTGAAGAACCCGGATTGCTGGTGGAAAAGGTAAGGCGGCAGGATGTTAAGGATGTCTCAGGAACATTTGAGGATTACCTGATCATTGACGATAAATTAGGGCAGGTGGATTATAAGCTGGCAAGATGCTGTAATCCCATATATGGTGATGAAATATTCGCATTCGTAACAGTAAGTGATGGCACGAAGATTCACAGGAAAAACTGTCCGAATGCCGCCCAGTTGCTTTCAAAATATAATTACAGGGTCATAAAGGCAAGATGGTCAGGGAGTGATAAACATATACTCTTTCCGGTTGAGATCAAGATCTATGCAGAGGATAAGCCTCATATCCTGGATAGTATCTCAAATGTGATAGCGAAGGACCTGAAGGTAAATCTTCGTGCTATATCAATGGATACTGAGGATGATATGTTTAAAGGGAAATTAAAAATAACGGTAAGGGATTTAAATCATCTTGAATCATTAATAACAAAGCTGTCCGAAGTTAAAGGGGTAATTAATGTCAGCAGGAGTGAGAACCAGTATCTTTAAAGCCTCAGTATTAAAATTAATAATTTCCGTATTTGTATATATATTTTTTCTTTTCTACAAGCCTCTTGCTTCCATCAAATTCCGAACGCTCTGTTCTCAGTCCGTTTTCATATTTGTACGTATTCCTTGATATGAGCTTGTTATTCTCATCAAATTCTTTCCGTTCAGTCAGCTTTCCCCTTTCGTAACTGTATGTATAGGTTTTGGATACCTTGTTATTGGACTTGTAATGGACTTCCTTTGTTTTATCATCATCCACATTATACTCGTAGGTTATAATCTTATCAAGCTTGCCGTCTTTATCATAATCCGTTTCTTTAATAATGTTACCCCTGACATCGTATTCAGTAATAAACCTCAATGTTTCCTGTCCGTTACTATCCTCATAGTCAATATCAACTTCTGTAACGGATTTAATGTCAAGGTCTCTTATTTTCTTTCTGCTTTGCGTATAAGTATCATGTGAAAACGCGAATATTACGGCAACTAATAATATCAGGCTCTTCATCATTTCTTTCTTCATTTTTACAGATTATTAATATAAATATCGGGAATTGTAATATGCTGTTGTTCTTCATCAATCTCAACGTCCCTTATTACAGGAATATCTTCAGTGGCACCTGTGAGATCTTCTGTATAAACATAGATTTTATATGTACCCTTAATAAGATCATTGAATGTATATGTTCCATCATAATGCGTTCTAGTTCTTTCGTCAAAATATTCATGATTACCATAAATAAGGTAAATGTCTTCTTCCTGTGCGAGTGCTGTATCAGCCTGAGGAAATGCGGTACATATTGTATTAGGATCATAGTTTACAACATATATTCTTCCGCTTATTGATGAGTTTCCGTCGTCAAAATCCAGAGTATTCAGTTTAACAAATGTACCTGCATCTACAAGGTCATCCTTCTTAGAGACAGAAATATTTTTAATTACTGCAGCATCATACATACCGTCTGATGTGCTGTCTTCTGAATAAACGAATATTTTGTAATTGCCAGGGAGAAGATACCTGAACTCAAATGTACCGTCATAGTTGGTTTCAGTCTGGTCACCGAAAGTTTGTTCATCGCCATAGATAATATATACATCTTCTTCAGCCGCATCTTGCTGTGATAATAATATGGAATAATCCTTATTATAGTTATGAATCATGACTCTTCCTCTTATGGTAGCTGTTCCTCCCACACCTTCATCCTTTGAGCAGGATAAGGTTAAAATGATAAGTATGCTTATTGCAGAAGAAATTACAGATAATTTCATTTTTATTCTAATCAATTTTTATAAATATCAGTTATAACAGAATGTCGAAATTAATAAATAAATAGATACGTTAGTCATTAATATTCGATGCTAATAATTTTTTACAGGAATAATGGTTTACTGTAATTAATTATTACCTCGCAGATTATTCTACACTTTCATAGCCAGGCTTTACATTGCTTTTTCCACATCAGGTTTTATCTCATAAGCAAGATCTTCTTAGATGCCTGGTTACTTCCTGTTACTATTCTTACCAGATATAATCCGTTTGGCAAACGGTCACCGTTATTGTCAGTGCCATCCCAGGTAATAGTTTTGATCTCGTTGTCTACAGCATTAACTGTATATATCCGTTTAGCTTCGCCATTCATATTATATATTAATACTCTGGCTGCCTCCCTGTCATTTAGTTTAATCCGGATATTAATCTCTTCGCTGAACGGATTGGGATACAATTGCAGCCAGCCGTCCATTTCGTCATCATCAGCAATAGCTTTAGGAATATTTACGTTGGTATCATTGCTCATACCCGGTGTTCCGTGTGATGCTGAAGCTGTCCAGCTTTCCGGCAGGCTGTTGTCAAGATACGGATCGATCAATTCAAGTGTAGCAACAGTGCTGTATGGTTCAGGAGGCCATGGTGCAGCAACCCCATAAAATACCGAATCCATAAGCTGGGAGGTACTATTATACAGTCGTATAAATTCTCCATCAGCACCAAGACCGAAATTGAAATTTCCTACATAATTTGTAATAGAAGGGAAGTAGGTTAAGAAGGCAAACACATCCCTGCAAAGTACCAGATAACCGTCAGATGCCAGCACTGTGCTTCCGGGTATAACAAACGAGTGTATATCTTCAGAATCCTTAAATATCCATCCTGAGATATCTACTGCCGAGTCGGTACGGTTGTATAGCTCGATCCAGTCTTCAGTATCCCTTGACGGATGTGATCTGTAATTTATCTCGTTAATAACAACAGGATTTATCGTTGCACCGTCATACTCAAAATTTGCAGTGAAACTAAGAGCTTCCGAGGGATTAACTGAAATTGTCGCTTCATCCCATGCTATATCTCCTGTCCATTCCACAAAGCTGTATCCTTCCTTAGGAAATGCAGTAAGTTCTATTGGCACATCTTTAAAATACCGTCCGCTCCACGGGTATTCGTCAGGATAGATAGTATTTATTTTAATCCTTCCGGCATTCTCAGGATAAACATACACATTTACCGGATTATGCTCAGTTACTGAAGGCCACTGGTCGATGATATGCTGGCGCACATTATCTACCCTGTTTTCTGCAAATGTTTTCATATCGTCAACCTTGCCCCAGAAATTACCTAAATCGGGCCATTTGCTGCTATGATATGGTATTTCGTTTTCTATTACTTCGATCATATCATCAATATGATCGATAACATTTTCTGCTTTGAAATTTGTATTGAGCCGATCAGCAAACTGGTTGATAAAGCTGTTCCTGAACTCAGTGTTTTGTGTAAGTTTTCTGAAGATAAGGGTTGCCCAGGGTGCATTTGCATAGCTCGAGCTATTTGCTACAAGGGTAAAGGCCAGAGTATTAACAGCGTAATCCTGCGACCATATGCTAAAACCAAAATCAGTATCATACATGATCCACCGGTATCGGCCATTATCAGTTGCAGGGCGCCAGTATTTCAGGTTGTTTCCGGGCCAGTCCTTGTTATTGCAATATATTTGTGAAAGCATGTAACGGATATAGTTATCCACTTCCATTTGTGTTTTAATATATTCATAGTTACTGCTATTAGTCATGTCATTATTTGCAATAAAACTGTACATATTTGCATAATGCGTTCCGTCGCCATTAATGACATTATTTTGTCCTTCCAGCAGATCAATACTGTCAGGATCAAGATTATAATTTGATGCTAAATAATGTTCGTTTATCTTTTCTCTTATATTATGAATACCCCAGTATTCTCCATTCAGGAATCCAACAGCCGGCCTGTAAGCCTGGACATCAACATCAAGAGGTCTGACAAGGCTTGTTATCATAGCGTCCCTGAACATTGTGCTGTTCCAGTCGTTGCCGGAATTTCTCAGGACAACAGCTTCAAATTTTGATATAGCTTTGTCAGGGAAAATATTGTATGCGATATCAGCATCACCGTATTTCTTACGTGCAAATACTGACAATGATTTTTGGGGAAATCCCCTGCTCCATCCGCCGAATATTTTAATGCCTGCATTAATAGAAAATGCCAGGTTGCCGTCAGATTCATACATCTCAACATTAGCGGGCCTTTCCCAGTCCTCCCAGAAATTTGCCCCTTGATGAGGAAAACTAGACGTCCAGCCAGGGCCGTCAGCATACATCCCATAATTATAATCCCATAAGTTATAGGGATCACTATAAACCGATATCACCGGAAGGTCAAATGTTCTTTCAAAGAAATATGTACTGCTGACTATCGGGCCGGGCAATTCACCAGACTTGATTACTCTTGCCCTTATTATTGTCGTTGAAGATATTGAAACAGGGCCTGAATATAAGCTGGAGCTCAAACCAGGTTCCGAGCAGTCAGTAGTATAATATACAGGATCACCGGCATTAACCGGAGAAATAGTAAGATTAAAGCCGCTGGTGTAAAAGCCACCCGGATGCGACAGCAAAGGTTCCTCAACTGATGATATACCATATTCCTGGGTTGTATTTGATTCCCCGGGTGTAGGTTCGTCAAAGTAGTACCAGTTATGAGTACCGTCAGGTTTCCTTCCAAGGGATATATCAACAGGTATATTTCCCGTCAGTTTCTCATCCACAACCTGTCCGGATGCATTAGTAAGCACCAGTGTATCTCCTTCGGATTTTATTTTAAAGTTTGTGTGTAATGCCGATTGTGTAAAATTTAATATTGGATTAATATAGTCTCCACCGTCAAAACTACTGTTTTTACATAAGGTAAAAAAAGGTATCATCGTCATGTCAGAGGATGTTCCGGAGGTATTATGAATCTGTATTGCCAGGACATTATCCCCTTCGTTAAGCAGTGATCCGCTTATATCTATGTCAAACCTTTCAGGGCTGCCTCCCTGCCAAATGAGTCCTTCATGGCTTGATGCAAACTGGTCATAAGGTACAGGAACACCCGGTGTACCCAGATATGACCTTGCTATTTCCACACCGTTTAAATATGCAACAAACCCGTCATCATAATCCACATGAAGAATTGCAGATTTAATTCCGGATGTATCATCAATAGTAAATACTTTTCTGATAAATATTGATATTGTACCGGTAGGTACTATGGTAGCATCATCGTCATCATCATAGCCGAAACCGCTTGGGCCCTCTCCCCAGCTGGCATCGTTGAACCCAACAGTCTTCCAGTCGGAAGGCGGCTCTTCTGTAGGAATAATATATTTGCAGGTGTCTCCCCAGTCAACGATTGTTTTACAATGGAGCCCGACCTCCCTGACATCCCTGCCCGATGCATAAATGATCATATATTCTGAGGGCTGAATTGTTATTCCCGGAAAGACCCACATAAAAGGATTCGACTTATGATCTGACAAGCCAAAATCCTGAAGATCTACTGCAGTGGCTCCATAGTTGTAGATCTCAATCCAGTCGGTATGCTCGCCAAAATCATCAACAATGTTTGTAGCATTTGAGGCCATAACCTCATTTATCATCAAATCCTGCGAGAATAAATCGTTGTTCAGACTAATTAAAACTACTAAAAATAAGAAAGTTATAATACTTCGCAAATCCCTGGTTTTACCTGAACCGGTTTTCAAATACTTCATATATCAAATTTAATTTTTGTAAAAAACTGTGAATATAGGTTATATACGTATATTTTTAAAATAATGTTGTTAAACTTTTTGTTAAATCTTAAATAAAATTATGGTGCAGGAATTTTTATAAAATTCCAGATGTTTATATATATATTTTTTAAGATACGCAAAATTGAGAGATTATCCGGTTAATAATAATACTTTAACATTTGACTCCTGAGCCATTAAAAACTTGTTAATAACTATGACAAATTATAAAAGCTTTTCCCCTTAATATTTTTATTTTTACACCTATGTATGCCATTATTGATGTTGAGACCACAGGCGGAAGTCCGAGGGCGGAAAAAATCACAGAGATTGCCATATATATCCATGACGGTCTGAAGATCGTTGATGAGTTTATTTCGCTGGTCAATCCTGAAAAGAATGTTCCCTACAACATAACCTTATTAACAGGCATAACTAATGAGATGGTTACTGATGCGCCAAAGTTCTATGAGATTGCACGTAATATCGTTGAATTAACTGAGAATAAGATTATCGTAGCACACAATTCGAACTTTGATTACAACTTCATCCGGCATGAATTTAAAAGCCTTGGCTACAATTTTCAGAGGAAGCAGCTTTGCACGGTCAGGTTAAGCAGGAAGCTTATACCGGGATTAAGATCTTACAGTCTTGGTACATTATGCAATGAGCTGGGTATTAAGATAACCGGCAGGCACCGTGCTGCAGGTGATGCTTTGGCTACCGTAAAGTTGTTTGAGATATTGATAGAATTAAATCGTTCTGCCGGACTGGATTTTTCTGAATATCAGGGATTATCCAGGAGAGAACTGCATCCCTAGCCAAATTTATATTTCTTTTTTATTGCTTTGTTTATGTTCCATGTACATTCCAGTCCCTGTTCAAATTCCACAAGATCACCCGGGCCAAAAGATATTTTATTTCCCTTGTTATCGGTTACAGTAGCTTCACCTTCAAGAATAAGGCATGTTTCCTTATCGCTGTAATACCATGGAAATTCTGAAGGTTCCTTGCTCCATGTTCCCCAGGAACCGGTTTCTTCAATATCCTTTTCGGTTGGTTTTGACACTTTCATCATAGTATTAAATTTTATAAGTTTAAGGTTAAATTTATGATAGTTTTTTTACAAAGTTTTACAAATATAAATAAATGAACTTTGAAGACCAATTAGTTGACAGCTCCCGGATAATTGCCGATATGGTTGCCGGCAATGTAGGTGATAATGAGGAACATTTTAAAGCACTTATGGAACTCTCATTCAGCGGTAAGCCGAAGATAGCGATGAGGGCATCGCGCGTTGCGACCTTATGTGTTGAGAAATACCCGTTTCTTATTGAGCCTTATCTTGATAAGATCATTTACTCGCTTCCTGATGATGAAAGTATAAGGAAGAACTTTTTAAAAGTCCTGGCAGAAACAGACTTGAAGTTCACTGAGGATCAGCTGGGGTATTTGTTTGACAACTGTTTTGAGATGCTCATAAATGATAGATCATCAATTGCCACCAAGGTTTATTGTATGCAGGTATTGTATAATATTTCTGAGGTTGAACCTGACCTGAAGATTGAGCTGATAAGTGCCATCGAGGAGCAGGTGCCTAAAGGTTCCAGCGGTGTCAAATATTTCGGAAGGGCGATACTGAAGAAGCTTTACAAAGAAGTTGGTAAAAGCTAGCAGGAGTAAGTCATATTAAAACTGACATTAATAAAAACCTTAATTAATAAGTACTTCAGATTAGCATAAAAAATTTGTAATTTTGAAAAAATGACCTGACAAACCGGGGAATACCAGTCACTGATTATATATATATT
>CAZFHF010000152.1:0-7492 GCA_964518655.1 uncultured Bacteroidales bacterium
TTGTAATAAATTTTTTCTTAAAAAGCGTAATCGCGTCTTTTAATGTTTTACCCAAATCTTTATTTACAATAACCAGGTCAAACTTATTTGAGAATTTAATTTCATATTGTGCTTTTTGCAGTCTTTTCCTGATCTTCTCCTCCGAATCAGTTCCCCGTGATTCCAGGCGGGTGCTTAATTCTTCAAGTGAGGGCGGCATAATAAAAACAGCCAGGGCTTCATCTTTAAACTGGCTTTTTATGTTTATTCCTCCCCTGACATCGATATCAAATATTATATTTCTGTTTAGTGCCTTGATTCTTTCTATCTCGCTTCTTAATGTTCCATAATACTGATTTTTATATACTTCTTCCCATTCGACGAAAGCATCATCTTCAATTTTAGCCTGAAATTCATCAACTGAAAGAAAATAATAATCCTTTTTATCTACTTCGCCGTCTCTTTTATTACGTGTACATGCAGAGATTGAAAATTCAAGTTTCAAATCTTCAATATTGAGCAAATGTTTTACTATTGTAGTCTTGCCAGCTCCTGATGGAGCAGAAAAAATTATAAGTTTTCCTGCCATAAATTTATATTTAATATATATTCATTAGTTGTTCCTTTATTTTCTCCAATTCATCTTTCATCATAACAACCAGTCGCTGGATTTCAAAATCACTTGCTTTTGCTCCAATTGTATTAATTTCTCTTCCAGCTTCCTGCGCTATAAAATTAAGTTTTTTACCAATACTGCCATCTTTGTTATCATTCATTACCTGAATAAAATAATTGCAGTGATTTTTCAGTCTTATTCTTTCTTCAGTGATATCAAGTTTTTCAAGGTAATATATTAACTCCTGTTCAAATCTTGCAGGATCAATTATCTTTTGATCGACAAATTCATTTAAATTATTTTCTATTCTTTTCTTGACATTCTCAACTCTTTCCTTTTCAAATTGTCTGATCTGGTCAAGGTAATTTTCAATTAAATTTATGCGTTTTATTAAATCTTTGCTAAGTACCTGACCTTCTTTTTCTCTGAAGGCGTTTAGTTCAGCGATGGCTTTTTTAAATGTTTTACTGACATTTTTCCATTCTTCAGGATCAAGATCTTCAACTTCAGTTTTAAGAACTTCAGGCAGTCGCATAATAACCTGCATCAATGACTCTGAGTTTTTTATACCTAAGTCTTCATTGATAGCCTGCAATTGTTTATGATATTCTTTTATTGCATCTGAATTTATTAGCGATGCAAGCTCTTTACCAACATATTCTATGGTTATTGTCAGTTCTATTTTACCCCTTTTTATTGTGTCAGCAATATCATTTCTTAATTCTAAATCTTTCTCCCGGTAGATATTTGGTATTTTGGTATAAATATCCAGATGTTTGCTATTCAATGATTTTAATTCTATAGAAACACTTTTATTTGCGATAGTACACTTGGCTTTTCCGTAGCCAGTCATTGACTTAATCATATTCTATTGTAATATCTTTGTCAAGTTAATTATTAATGAGTGGTAATAACAAAGTTAATAAAAATTCAGTTATTGCAATCTACCAGTATTTACAGTGAGATTAGGGCTTTCTGGTTTTTTGACTATTACTTTTGATTTCCACCTGCCCGTAAGATAATACAAAAAAGAAAATAACATTCCGGTAAACCATGATGCCGGAGCTGACCACCAAATGCCGTCAGTCCCTATTAATCGTGATAAAAATACTGCTAAAGGTATTCTTATGATCCATAATGAAATCAGAGATAAAAACATTGGGACCAGGGTATCACCTGCTCCGCGCATTACACCGTTAAAAGTAAACATCGTGCTGAAGAACAGGTAGAACGACCCTACAATGACCAGGTACTCAACACCAATACGTATAACCTCCGGATTATCCGTGAAAAGATGCATCAACGGATTGCGAAATATAATAATCAAAAAAGTAATACAGATGGATATTAAAGATGCTGTAAATAATGTAGCCTTCAAGCCTGCCTTAACTCTGTTCGTTTTGTTTGCCCCCATATTTTGGCCTACGAAAGCAGCAAGTGCCTGGCTAAGTGACATTGCAGGAAGCATAGCTAAATTATTAAGAGTCCCGGCAGCTGAATATGCTGAAGTTACTTCAGTACCGAATTCATTTACTATCCTGTAAAGAGCTATCATCCCGATTGCTACAAAGGTTTGCTGGAGACCGGCAGGTACACCGATTTTTACACTGTGATAAAAGATTGTCCTGTCAAACTTTAACTTGAGAAAATTTATATTTATCAATTTATGTGTCTTGTTCAGATATACTATTGCTGTGATAAATGCTCCAAGATGAGAAATTATGGTAGCAAGTGCAGCTCCTATAACACCCCACTTAAAACCAATTACAAATATCAAATCAAGTATGATGTTAAATATCGATGCAATAATCAGGAAATACAGGGGGGTCTTCGAATCACCAAGTCCTCTTAGGATTGCACTGGTACCATTAAATCCAAAAAATATAATGATCCCTGAAGAGATTGTTATAAAATATGCTTTTGCCTGGGGAATAACTTCCTCAGGTAGCCGGGTAAGCATGAAAATTTTCTCACTCATCAGAATGCCTGTAGCAGAAAGTATTATTGATGCAATGAAGAAAAATATATACAGTGTATTAATTGCTTTCTTAACATTATTATAATCTTTTGCTCCAAAATATTGCGAAATGACAATAGTACCACCTGAGGATATACCAATACTAAATGATATTAATGCAAACAGAATAGGGTATGATGCCCCCACAGCTGCAAGGGCCTTATCGCCTATAGCCTGCCCCACAATAATGCGATCAGTTACATTATATAACTGTTGAAACAAATTCCCAAGAAGCATTGGTGTTGCGAACCTGAGTATCATGCCACCCTCAGTACCGGTTGTTAAATCTTTCATTAAGGCAGGTTAACTAAACGAACCCAAAGGTTATTATTAAAATGTAAATCACAAAATAAATTTATACTTATCGCAGTCTTTTTTAAGTCTTTTTTAAAAAATATTGTCTGTATAAATGATTTTTAAAAGCATTAACACATATAATATTAATTTGTTATCCATTTAAATAAATTTCTTTAATAAGCAAATGAAAGTGTTGGATTTTACTTATTACAGTCAGGTAGATTTGATATTGGCTTACTTATACTATTTTTTATCATGATATCAGTATTAACATAAAAAATCTTCTTTTAAAAAATTAGTATTTAACTTAATCAATTAAATTTGAATAAAAATGAAATATTTTTATTAAATCTGAAATTTATATAATGGAAAGACATGATCGGTCAAAAACAAAAATTATTGCTACCATTGGACCTGCAAGCTCTTCAAAAGATGTTTTGCGAAAGCTGTTTATTGAGGGAATTGATGTTTGCAGGTTAAATTTTTCCCATGGAACGCATCAGGAACATTTGAAAGTAATAAATAATGTATTGGAATTAAATAATGAGCTTGACAGTAATATTGCTATCCTGGCTGATTTACAGGGGCCTAAAATTAGAATAGGAAAAGTAAAAAATAACTCGGTAACTTTAAATGAAAATGATGAGATTTTTTTGGTCACTAAAGAATGTATAGGAGATAGTGAACAAATATATATAGGTTACAGCAAATTTCCCGGGGATGTTAAAATTGGTGAAGCTATTCTTATTGATGATGGCAAATTAAAGCTGGAGGTTGTTGATACCAACAAAAAGGACAGGGTTAAAGTTAAAGTAGTGCATGGGGGAGTTTTATCATCAAATAAGGGAGTGAATCTTCCTGACACCAAATTATCTATTCCAAGCCTGACAGAGAAAGATATAGATGATGTTAATTTTATTCTGGAGCACGAAGTGGACTGGATAGGTTTGTCTTTTGTTAGATCAGCCACTGACATTGTTGATTTAAAAGAACTTATTAAGAAAAAGAGAAAACATGCCAGGGTTATAGCAAAAATTGAAAAGCCTGAAGCATTGATGGAAATTGACAATATCATTGAGGTTGCAGATGGTATTATGCTTGCACGGGGAGACCTTGGTGTTGAAGTTGCTTTTGATCATGTTCCGCTAATTCAGAAACAAATAGTAAATAAGTGTATCAGGAATTCCAAACCTGTAATTATAGCAACTCAAATGCTTGAAAGCATGATTACCAGCTTCACGCCGACAAGGGCTGAGGCTAATGATGTAGCTAATGCTGTATTTGATGGAGCTGATACTCTTATGTTGAGCGGCGAAACCTCAATCGGAAAATACCCTGTTGAGGCCATTAGAGCTATGCAGAGAGTAATTGACTATGCCGAAGGCCAGGAATTTGTACTGGTTCATGAGCATTTACCGGATTGTAAATCCGTGTCATACCTCCCTGACTCAATATGCTATAATGCAAGCAAGATGGCTGACTTAACAAATGCGAAAGCTATCATTACCTTTACACATTCAGGAGCAACAGCATATAAAATATCAAGCCACAGACCTAAAGCAGATATTTTTGCTTTTACAGCAAATAAGAGTCTGGTTAAAACATTGTCAATAGTATACGGAGTAAGGGCATTTTTTATGGAATACAGAACACAGATAAATGATATTATTGACTGTACTTTGAAGATTTTAAAGAAAAAAGGTTATGTCAGAGATGATGATGTAGTTGTTCATGTAGGAAGTATACCTGTGATAAAACGGGGTAAAACAAATATGATGAAGATTAGCTACGTAACATAAGAAACCGTAACCACCAATGAAAGCAATGCTTCTGAACGAAATATGTGATTTAAATAAAAACTTCCGGCCTTTAATATTGGCTGATATACCAATACCTGTTTTAGGAAGTGATGAGGTTCTTATAAAGGTTAAAACTTGTGCCGTTTGCCATACTGAAATAGATGAGATTGAAGGAAGGACGCCTCCCGTTAATTTCCCGGTGATATTAGGACATCAGGTTATAGGTGTTGTTGAGGATGTTCATGACAAGAATGAATATGGAAGGATTGGAGACAGGGTTGGTGTAGCCTGGATATATTCTGCCTGTGGAAAGTGCAGATTTTGTTTATCGGATCAGGAGAATTTATGTTATGATTTTAAGGCTACCGGCAGAGATGCAAATGGAGGATATGCTGAATATATGGTAGCTAATAAAAATTTTATTTATAATATACCTGAGATTTTTAGTGATGCTGAGGCTGCACCCTTGCTATGTGCCGGGGCTATAGGATATCGTTCATTAAAACTCTCATCTTTGAAAAACGGACAATCTTTAGGATTAACAGGTTTTGGTGCATCAGCTCACCTTGTTATAAAAATAGCAAAATACAAGTTCCCTGACTCTAAAATATTCGTTTTTGCAAGAAGCAAAAAGGAAAGAGATTTTGCCGGCCAGCTAGGTGCTGAATGGACAGGTGATACATCAGATAAAGCCCCGCAGAAGATCGATTGTATTATCGATACCACTCCTGTTTGGAAACCTGTTGTTGAAGCCTTGAAAAATCTTAGTCCGGGAGGAAGATTAATTATAAATGCTATAAGAAAAGAAAATCATGATATAGATTATCTGCAAAAAATAAGCTATGATGAACACCTGTGGATGGAGAAAGAAATTAAGAGTGTCGCAAATGTTGAACGTAATGATGTCAGGGAATTTTTAGATATCGCTTCTGAAATACCTATTAAACCGGAAATACAAGAGTATAAACTTGAAGATGCAAACAAAGCCCTTATCGAAATTAAGCAAAGAAAGATCCAGGGTGCTAAGGTTTTGGTCGTAGACAAATAAGCCATGTAACCAAAATATCTTTAAAAGTATAGATTATATTGATTATATTTTGTAACTTAAATAGGAGATAAAATCTATAAAATGTGTTATGGGGAAGATTAAGGAATTGTCAAAATCTGGATTAAAAAAACCTGATAACAGCAATGATTCCGTTGCAGGAAAAGTCGATTCAGAGAAGATAAATAATCTTGATCTCAGCATTACCAAACAGTTTAATTTCGGCGTTTTTATTCTTAAAATGGATAATCAGAACGGCAGCAAAATACTGAAATTTGTATTTTCAAATCCGGCATCAGAAAAAATTTTGGGTTTTAAGAAAGATGAAATAATAAATAAAACTTTTACTGAGAGTTTCCCCGAATTGGCAGAAAATAGAGTTACAGACTTACTTAATAAGGTTATTAAAACAGGATCACCTCTGGAGTTAAAAGAGTTGTATTATAGTAATAAGAAGACAGGCCCAAAGACTTTATCAGTAAAAGCTTTTCCAATAGAAGAGAATTATTATGGAATAACATTTGAAAATATAACGAAAAGAAAAAGCATTCAGAAAGCATTAAAAGAGAGTGAAGATAGATTCAGGTCTATATTAAATAATTCGAATTCAATAATATATTTGAAAGATCTTGAAGGCAGATATTTGCTGGTAAACAGACAATTTGAAATATTATTTCAGCAGAAAAATCTTGATATCATTGGTAAATCAGATTATGAAATATTTCCTGAGGAATGTGCGGCTAAAGCAGCAAATAATGATACGGAGATTATTAAAAATCAAAATACTATAAGTGTAGAGGAAGTTTTACCAGTAAATGATGTTTTGTGTACTTTCCTGTCAAGTAAATTTCCTATCTATGATAATGAAAAGAAGATTTATGCAATGTGTTGCATTTCAACTGATATTACTGACAGGAAGAATGCAGAAGAGGAGTTAAATAAAATATTTAGTTTATCAACAGATTTAATATGCATTACGACACTTGACGGATATTTCCTGAAGGTAAATCCCGCATTTGAAAATGTTCTTGGTTTTCCACAGGAGGAATTTATTAAAAAACCGCTCTTTGATTACCTTCATCCTGAGGATATAAAGAGAACAGTTGATACTGTTAAGGAGAATTTAGAAAATAAAATAAACTTAATTATTCTTGAAAACCGCTATAGATGCAGGAATGGCACCTATAAATGGTTTTCATGGATTTCTCAGGCAATACCTGAAAAAAATATTGCATTTTCTATTGCCCGGGATATTACTACACAGAAGTTTTATGAAAAGGAATTAATTATCGCCAAAGAAAAAGCAGAAGAAAGCGATCGTTTGAAATCTGCTTTTCTGGCAAATATGAGCCATGAAATAAGAACTCCAATGAACGGAATACTTGGCTTTTCAAAAATGTTGAGTAATGAAAGTCTGTCAGTTGATAAAAGAACACAATATATCAGCTTTATTCATTCCAGTGCGGATCAACTCCTGACAATCATTAATGATATAATAGATATTTCAAAAATTGAGGCCGGCCAGCTTAAATTTAATATCAGTGATGTTAACCTAAACATCCTGATGGATAGATTATTCACTCAATTTGAATCAGAAAGAATAACAAGAAGCAGGGAAAATTTAAAACTTTGGGTGACAAAAGGTCTCAGTAACGAAGAATCAGTTATATTAATAGATGAAATGAGAATTAGACAGGTTATGTCAAATCTGTTAAGTAATGCATTGAAATTTTCAGAAA
>CAZFHF010000153.1:0-7472 GCA_964518655.1 uncultured Bacteroidales bacterium
TTGATATTCACCCGGGAGCCGAGATAGGTAAGAATTTCTTCATTGACCATGGTACGGGAGTTGTTATAGGAGAAACGACAATTATAGGGAATAACGTTAAAATATACCAGGGTGTAACACTCGGAGCAATGTATGTAAAGAAAAGCCTTAAGGGTATAAAGCGGCACCCTACAATTGAGGATAATGTAATCATATATTCGGGTAGTACAATTCTGGGAGGAGATACGGTCGTAGGTCATGATACGGTCATAGGAGGAAATGTGTGGCTGACAAAAAGTGTTCCTTCTTATTCCGTAGTTTACCATGAAAGTAAAACTGTTATAAGGGATAACAAGAAACGCCCTGATACTATTGATTTTACTATTTGATTGGAGATTCTGACAGCAGGATGAGAGAAGCTGGAAGTTAGGAGACAGAAGTTAGGAGTTAGGATTTAGGAGTTAGAATTTGGAAGTAAAAAAAGAGCGGCAAGCCGTAACATAATAAAATAATCAACAAACATTTTTATTTTTAGAATGTTTTAATATTAATACCCCTGAATAAATTCATTATGAAGGCAAATAATATTCTCGATACAATTGGCAATACCCCCCACCTGAAAATTAACAATCTTTACCCCGGCAAATATGAGGTCTGGGTTAAGCTGGAACGCGCTAATCCGGGAGGCAGCATAAAAGACCGCATAGCTAAATCCATGGTTGAAGATGCTGAAAAGAAGGGAGTTTTAAAGAAAGATTCCGTTATTGTTGAACCTACATCGGGAAATACCGGGATTGGGCTTGCCATGGTCGCTGCTGTGAAAAAATACAAGCTAATACTTGTTATGCCTGAATCAATGTCAGTGGAAAGGAGCAAAATAATGGCTGCCTATGGTGCGGAATTTGAACTAACACCGAGGGAAAAAGGAATGAGCGGAGCCATTGAAAAAGCACAGGAGATTGCATCAAGAAATCCTGACGTCTGGATACCATCGCAGTTTGATAATCCCGCAAATATTGAAATTCACAGGACTTCCACAGCCCGTGAGATATTAAATGATTTCCCCGGAGGGATCGATTACCTGATAACAGGCGTTGGTACTGGCGGACATATAACGGGAGTGGCTGAAATATTAAAAAAGACATTACCCAAGCTGAAAGTGTTTGCTGTAGAGCCTGAATTATCCCCTGTTATCAGTGGAGGCAATCCCGGGCCACACTCCTTGCAGGGCATAGGCGCAGGATTTATACCTGAAAACCTTCATACGGAAATTCTTGACGGGACAATTCAGGTTTCAAAAGATGAGGCATATCTCTATGCAAAAAGAGCTGCAAGGGAAGAAGGATTATTTGCAGGTATATCCTCAGGTGCAACGCTGGCAGCAATAGCAATGAAGCTTCAGGAAATACCGGAAAACTCTGTTATCCTTGCATTTAATTATGATTCGGGAGAACGTTATCTTTCTGTTCAAGGATTATTTTAAAATTTGTATCTCTTCAAACAGTCCTCCTGTAAATACCATACTCTGGTAATAACGCCGTGTCCCTTCAATTACTATACTTTAGTTACTCCAGCTGAAACAATGAACTTCATTGCTTCGGTAGCAGGAATATCCAGTGGAGTGATATGTTCCACAGGCACAATAAACATCTCCCCGGAAAAATTATATGAATGCGGGAAATAGACCGTAGCCTTATCCTTAATGCCAAGATCTGACAGGTCAGTCTCAGTTATAAATCCCATCTTTTCAAGGTTGGAGATCAGATTTACCTTCACCAGAACGGGTTTGTTAAATTTTTTCTCTTTGCCAACAAAAGCAGACAGCAGATCTTTTATTGACGAATAAATGACCTTCACCAGCGGAGCGTTTTTCATAATTTTATCAATTAGCATCCTTATAGGCCTGAACAGTATTGTCTGGCCAATAAAACCAAGAAGAGTAATTGCTACAAGAACAATCAACACTCCAATACCCGGTATGTCAATATGGAAGACATTATCAATATATTTTCTCAGTGCCCCGTCAATAAGTGTAAAAACCACATAAGCAATATAAATGGTCAAAGCTGTCGGAGCAAGATATAACAGTCCCTGTAAAAAGTACCTTACTAACCTTTTCATATGTTTAAGTTTTTAATTATAAATATTCAACGAGTTATTTGTATAAACAATAATACAGCTATAATGATTTCAGTTTCTTTAGTTTTTCTTTTGTCAAACCCTTAACCACCATATTATAAGAGTGGCTGATCCATTCATATATCTGTTTATCACTGACGGAGCCGTCAATAAGAACAGTATTCCAGTGTTTCTTATTGAAATGATATGCAGGAGTTACTTCAGGGTATTGCTCACGCAGCTCCAGTGCCAGTTCCGGGTCGCATTTCAGAGTTATTCCCCTGCTCTCCTCCGACAAATCGAGCAAGGCAAACATTTTATCCATGACTTTAAACACCAGTGCGGTATCATTAAATGGCAAACTCTCGGTAACACCGGGTTTAGACAGGCAATATTTACGGATTGTTTCAATATTCATTTTAGTTTATTGCCGCGTGAAATGCTTCTTTAATGTGATTGATAGCCGGTTTATCCTTATCCATAATAATAGAAATAATATCAAACCGTGCTTCCAGTTCAATACTGTTATTATCAATATATTCCTCAGCTGCATCGATAATATGCTTTTGTTTTTGCATATTCACAGCCTCTACAGGACTTCCAAAGTAAGTGTTTTTACGTGTTTTAACTTCAACAAATACTACCTGATCCTTATCCAGGGCTATAATATCAATCTCTTTGTGCTTATCTCTCCAGTTAACTTCCAGTATTTTATATCCGTTGTTCTTCAGAAATTGTATTGCCAATAATTCACCTGCCCTGCCAAGTTTATGATGCTGTGGCATAACTTTCAGAGTTTATTTAAAAACAACTTTGCTTGCCAGACGATCAGCTGCCATTTGAACTTTTTTCCCTAATATCAGCGCCATGTTTGTTTTTGTATGACCTGCCGGAAAGTCATGAATGACGGGATAATCATATTCATCAACAGCTCTGTTAATGATCTCATAAGCGGTTTCTCCGAAAGCCACGGGAGAATCCTTCATTCTGCTCATACAGCCAACAATCAGCCCTCTTAAATTACTTAGTTTTCCGCTGAGTTTAAGGTTTGTAATCATTCTGTCAACATGATAAAGGTATTCATTAACATCCTCAATAAAAAGTATCTTTCCTTTTGTATCAATCTCAAGATGTGTGCCTTGCAGACTGAACAAAACGGACAGATTACCGCCTACCAGTACACCTTCCGCTGTACCTGCCCTGTTCAGGGCATGTGAACGAACCGTATACTCAATATCTTTGCCGAAAAGCGCATTTTTCAATGAGTTAAGTGGCTTGCTTTTCAAATCATGCCTCCGGAAATTTCTGGGCATAATGGCATGTATACTCTCACAATGCAGTTTTTTCTGTAAGTAGGAATGAAAAATAGTAATATCACTATATCCTATTATCCACTTTGAATTATTTTTGAAATTTTCAAAATTAATATTATCAATTATTCTGATTGAACCATAACCTCCCCTGGCACAAATAATAGCCTTTATGTCCTTCCGGTCAATAAAACTCTGGAAATCTTCCTTGCGCTGCCTGTCATTGCCGGCAAGATTATTTTTTCTTTTATAAATATTTTTTCCCAGTTCAACATCCAGATCCCAGTCATTAAATATCCTGATTGAACATTGAACCTCCTCTTCCGATATAAAACCTGCCGGAGCAAGAATTCCTATTTTATCTTTAGCTTTTAAAAATTGCGGTTCAATCATTAGTTATGATGTTTTCTCAATTCACAAGGTTAAAATATCTTTGGCAATTTAATAAAACTTTATATACTTTACAGAAAATTATTCTTACTTAAAATCAGTGAGTGGTGGCAAAAGAATTTAAACGATATCTTGTAACTGCAGCATTACCTTATGCAAATGGCCCGATTCATATCGGGCACCTTGCAGGAGCCTATCTGCCTGCTGATATTTATGTAAGATACCTGAGGCTTAAAAATGAAGATGTTCTTTATATATGCGGTTCAGATGAGCATGGTGTGCCAATAACCATTAAAGCCAGGCAGGAAGGTGTAACTCCAAAGGATATTGTTGACAGGTATCATGAGATGAATAAAAAGGCTTTCGGGGATTTTGGCATCTCTTTTGACATATACTCCAGAACGACCACTAAAACACACTATGACCTGGCCTCGGAGTTTTTCAAAACATTATACAATAAAGGTGAATTTGTTGAACAAATAACCAGGCAGTATTATGATGAAAAGGCCGGTCAGTTCCTTGCTGACAGGTATATTACAGGCACATGCCCGCATTGCGGAAGTGATTCGGCTTATGGCGACCAGTGCGAAAACTGCGGCACATCACTCAGTCCCACTGACTTGATTAATCCGAAGTCTGCTGTAAGCGGCTCAGCTCCGGTTCTTAAAAAAACAAAACACTGGTTCCTGCCACTGGACAAACACCAGGATTTCTTAAATAAATGGATACTTGAAGAACATACAAACTGGAAGGTAAATGTTTACGGGCAGTGCAAATCATGGCTCGATCAGGGACTCCAGCCACGTGCGGTAAGCCGCGACCTTAACTGGGGTGTGCCAGTACCTGTTAAAGGAGCTGAAGGAAAAGTATTATATGTGTGGTTCGATGCCCCGATAGGATATATTTCCGCAACAAAGGAATTAACCGGTGACTGGGAAAAATACTGGAAAGAAAAAGAAACCCGGTTGATTCACTTCATAGGAAAAGACAATATTGTTTTTCACTGCATCATATTCCCTGTGATGCTTAAGACAGAAGGCAGTTATATATTGCCGGACAATGTGCCGGCAAATGAATTTCTCAATCTTGAAGGTGATAAAATATCAACATCACGCAACTGGGCTGTGTGGTTACATGAATACCTGGAAGATTTTAAAGACAAGCAGGATGTGCTGCGTTATGTGTTATGTGCAAATGCCCCTGAAACAAAGGATAACGATTTTACGTGGAACGACTTTAAAAACAGGAATAATAATGAGCTGGTAGCTATACTGGGAAACTTTGTGAACAGGACTCTGGTGCTTACAGATAAATATTTCGGTGGTACAGTGCCTGAAATAACTGAACTTACAGATTATGACAAAAACACTATAAGTGAGATGCCGGAAATAAAAAAGTCTGTTGAATCCGGTATAGAAAATTTCCGGTTCAGAGAAGCTCTGAAATATGCAATGGATTATGCCAGGCTAGGTAATAAATACCTCGCAGATACCGAACCGTGGAATATAATAAAAACGGATGAAAGAAGGGTTAAAACAATCTTAAACATCTCATTACAGATAACAGCCAGCCTGTCTGCTATTATTGAGCCTTTCCTCCCGCATACCGCAAATAAACTTGCAGGGTTCCTGAATATAAAAAAACCTGCATGGGATGAAACAGGTAATATTAACATTCTGCCGGCAGGCCATAAAATAAACAAGCCGGATTTGTTGTTTGAAAAGATTGAAGATCCGGCAATAAATAAACAGCTTATGAAACTACAGTCAGCAAAAAACGCAAACGATCCCGGAAGAGCCAATGTTAAGCCGCAAAAAGAAAGTATCAGCTACGATGATTTTAATAAAATGGATATCCGGACAGGAAAAATTATTGAAGCTTCAAGAGTTCAAAATACAGATAAATTGTTAAAGCTGAAAATCGATACAGGCATCGATCAGCGTACAGTAGTTGCAGGAATCGCTCAAGACTTTGAGCCTGAAAAAATAGTGGGCCTCCAGGTTTGTATACTTGCTAACCTTGAACCCCGCAATATAAAAGGTATCCAATCTCAGGGTATGATCCTGATGGCTGAAGATTCAAAGGGCAAGCTAACATTCATCTCACCTGCAGGTAATATTGAGGAAGGATCGATAATCAGCTAGTTGCTCGAACTGTCCCTTTTTTAAATACTTAATATCCACACAGATCTGTTCAGTCCCTGACGTATTCTTTGTAATTCACGCACTGCAAGATTGCGGTTTTGAAAGGAGTTGAGAGTAACCCTGAAATAACCGTTGCTGGTCTGAAGGATCTGCGGGTCAAAACCGTCGTCCATTAATTTTACCATTAACTTCTGAGCATTTTCAAGTCTCTTGAAACTCCCGGCTACTATATAGTACCTGTCATTCCGGCTAACGCTTTCTTCGGTCTGGTAATCCGGAGACTTATAATCTTCTTCAGGAGATTCTTCCGGCTCAGTATATGCCAGGGCAACTTCTTTCTTCGTGGTTATGTCAATTACTTCTTCTATCTCTTTAGTAACAGAATCCTGCTCTATTAATTTACGCTTGCCAAAAACAATCTTCTCCTCCCTTCCACTCCCGGTGCTGTCAGATCTGCCGCCAAACAAATAATCAAAACTCAGATTCTTCAATTGCCCCGGTTCAGTATAAGGAATAATAAATATCAATAATAGTATTAAAATAATAATGCTTGCAGCTACCCAAAATCCTGTGCGTTTTCTTCTTATAGTTTTAATAGGCGGTATCTGAAATTCCAAATCGTCTGAAACACCGGCCTTTTGCAGTTCAGATATTTCAAGGTCAGGCAGCCCAAAAGAATCAACCAGATAATTCTCATCACTTAATGTACTAAAAATAATTTTACCGCTTCCTGCATCTTTCTTAAAAACACCAATACCCTCCAGCTCTGCTTTTTCTCCCCTGTCAAGTAATCTGTTTATTTCGTTTATAAAATCCTCAACCAGCTTTCCGGCCCTGAGATTTGAAATATTGTTTTTTCGTGATATATGATTGATGAGCAAGCCATTATCCTTTTTTAAGTCCTCCCTGAACCTGATCTCCTTTGAAGGAGGTGTAAATATTTTCTTGTCAGGGTCAATATTAGCCGGCCGGTACCTGGAAATAAATGCTCCAACACCCGGTAAAATAACACATTCATTCAATAATATAAGGTCCTTTATATATCCGGCAATATTCACCTTATTTAAAATTTTTAGTCTCAGTTATGATAAATATAAATTTGTCCAAAATTAATAAAATAATAATCACTAAATACTTATAAACATACCACGGCAATTTATTAACTGTAAAATGCACTAAACTTAAATTTAATATCGTTAAATAGACTTTAATTGCTCCTCAGTTATTATATTAGTAAAGAATTTTTAGACCTGTTAAGTATGAGAAAAATCAGGATGGTAGATCTGAACACCCAGTATCTGCATTTCAAGGATGAAATAGATACTGCAATACAAGACGTCATAGATTCTTCAGCATTTGTTAAAAGTCCGGTTATCAGAAAATTTGAAGATAGCCTTTCCGGGTATCTTGGTGCAAAACATGTTGTTGCATGCGGTAATGGTACTGATGCGTTACAAATAAGCTTAATGGCACTAAATTTAAACCCGGGTGATGAGGTAATTACTCCTGATTTTACGTTTATTGCCACTAT